>JBOICR010000257.1:0-2452 GCA_050740195.1 Nevskiaceae bacterium
GCCCAGGCGCGCGCCGCCGGCGTCGAACGCGACCAGCGGCATGACGATCAGGTCGAGGCGCGGCGGGCGCCGCGCCGCGACCGGCTCGGCGATGCGGTAGCGGTTGCGCTTCAGCGCGCCGCGCAGCGGCGCGAAGCGCAGCTGCGCACCGGCGAGCTTCGGGACGTAGATGCGGCAGCCCTGCCGCTGCAGCAGCCGGATCGCCGGGCGCGTGGCCATCTCTTCGGACAGGGCGAGGTAGGCGGCGACGTGGCGCACGCCGCAGGCGCGGGCCAGGCGGGCCAGGTGCCGCGCCGCGCGTCGCGCCGCCGTGTTGCGCTCTGCCGTGGAGATCGCGCGACGCGCCTGCCGCAGCGCCTTGCGCAGCGCGGCCTTGCGCGCAGAAAGGGAAGTGGTGTCTCCCGCCTGTGCCGTCATCCGTCTTCGACCTTGAGACATGGTCTCAAGTGGGCGCCGCGCCGTATCTTCGGGCTTTCCGCTGCGAGGCGGACTTGCACACCCGACACGGGTACAGGCTCCCGTGGTGACAATTTAGGCTCAAGGGGTTCCCGACGGATATCGAACACCGCAGGAGACACCGAGGTCATCATACCCCGGCAGTTCCGCGCGCCAAGTCTTGACTTAATCCGCCGACAGCGTGCTATCAATGTCGAGCTTGAGCTGGCGCACGCGTTCGAGCATCGCCGGATCGGCGCCGGGGGCGACGCCCTCGACGCCTTTCAGCGTCAGCAGCTCGCGGGCCAGGTTCAGCGCGACCATCACGGCGATGCGCTCGGCGCCGAGCGCCTTGCCACGCTTGCGCACCGCACTCATGCGCTCGTTGACCAGCTCGGCTGACGCGACCAGCGCCTCGTGCTCGTCCGGCGGACACTCGACGTTGTATTCCTTGCCCATGATGCGCACCGGGACCGACAGTCGCTTGGACTCGGCGGCGCTCACTCGGCCTGCCCGGCCTGTTCGGCCTGCTCCATCGACTTGATGCGCCCGATCACGCCCTCGATGCGCTTGCGCATCTCGAGGTTCAGCGTCACCAGCCGGTCGCGCTCCTGCAGGGCGCGGCGGCGCTCGAGCCGGGCCTGCTGGTAGGCGGCCAGCAGCCGCTGGATGCGCTCCTCCAGCGCGGCGATCTCGGATTCCAGCACGGGTGGCCCCATAAAAGATGGGGCCAGTATAAACAAAGGGCGGGCTACTGGACGACGATGAAAAAGGCGTTGTTGCCGCGCCGCACGTGCAGCAGCAGATCCTTCTGGTCGGCGCCGGCGAGCTTCCCGAAGTCCTGCATGCCGGTGACGCGCTGGCGGTTGACGCCGATGATGACGTCCCCCTGGCGCAGGCCGATGCGGGCCGCCGGCGAGCGCGGCTGCAGCTGCTGCACCACGACGCCGCGGACGTCACCCCGGTCCGCCGAGTTGCTTTCGTCCATCGGCGCGAACACGGCCCCGGCCAGGCGCGGATGCAGCTTGCCGCCGGCCTCGGCGACCTCGGTGTTCTTGCCGATCGTGACGATCACGTTGCGCGGCTTGCCGTCGCGCAGCACCTTCAAGTCGACTTTGTCGCCGACCTTGCGCAGGCCGATCTGGTTGCGCAGCTGGTCGAAGTCGCGCACCTCGCGGCCGTCGGCCTCGAGCACGATGTCCTCGGGCTGCAGCCCGGCCTTGGCAGCCGGCGAGTCGGGCACCACCTGCGTGATGACGGCGCCGCGCGCCGCCGGCAGGCCGAACGCCTTGGCCAGGTCCGGCGTCACGTTCTGCCCACCGATGCCGATGCGGCCGCGCACGACGGAGCCGTGCGCGACGATCTCGGCGAGCACGTAACGCGCCTGGTTCGACGGGATCGCGAAGCCGATGCCGACGTTGCCGCCGCTGCGCGACACGATCTGGCTGTTGATGCCGACCAGCTCGCCCCTCAGGTTCACCAGCGCGCCACCGGAGTTGCCCGGGTTGATCGAGGCGTCGGTCTGGATGAAGTTCTCGTAGGCGTTGCCCAGGCCGGTGCGGCCGAGCGCACTGACGATGCCCGAGGTCACGGTCTGGCCGATGCCGAACGGGTTGCCGATGGCGAGGACGAAGTCGCCGATCTCGAGCTTGTCGGAGTCGGCGAAGACCAGGGCCTTGAGCCGGTCCGGCTTGACCTGCAGCACGGCGAGGTCGCTGTCGGGGTCGGTGCCGACCAGCTTGGCGTCGAGCACGCGGTCGTCGGTCAGGCGGATCTTGATCGTGTCGGCCTGCTCGACCACGTGGTTGTTGGTCAGCACGTAGCCCTTGACGGCGTCGACGATCACGCCCGAGCCGATGGCTTGCGCCTCGCGCTCCTGCGGCTGGTCCTCCGGTACGCCGAAGAAGCGCCGGAAGAACGGGTCCTGCATCAGCGGGTTCTGGATCTCGACCTTCGACGTTACCGACACGTTGACCACCGCCGGCATCACCGGCTTCAGCATCGGCGCCAGCGTCGG
>JBOICR010000258.1:0-3894 GCA_050740195.1 Nevskiaceae bacterium
GTACTGCCTGTCGGCCGCGAGCAAGGCTTACGATGACGCTGGTCGGATCATCGACGACAAGGTCCGCAAGGGCGCCGGCGCGATCGGCGGGCGGCTGGCGGAGTTCCTGAAGCAGGGAAGCGCGTGACATGACGCTGGGCAAACCAATTCAGTGGGAGCCGTTGGCGGCGATCCCGATCCTCGCCGGGCTGTTCTGGCTGGCCGCGTCCGCCGCGGGCGGCTGGCTGTTCTGGGGCGTCGTGCCGGGCTCGCTGATGCTGATGAGCGGCATGGCACTGCTGCTGCTGCCGGGAGACCTGCGGATCACCGAATACATGGCCGCCGGCGGGTTGCTGGGCATCGCCGTCCTGCTGCCGGTGACGCTCGATGGCGGGCTCGGTGATGCGCTGCTGGCCGGATTGTCCGCGGCTGCGGCCTTCCTGACCTCCGGCCACGTCGCGCTGGCGCGTGAGCCGTCCCTCGAGGGCGCTCCGCCGGCCGAGGCGAGTTGGCAGATGGATGCCAAGACGGCACTGGACGAGGCGCTGCTGGCCTACCTGGTCGGCACGGCGCGCCTGCCGGGCGGCGATGAGATCGTACGGCTGGGCAAGGACGCCCAGCACCTCGATGAGCTGATGAAGGCGCGCGGATGGGCCGAGCGGCCGGAAGGGCTGCACTCGGCGCCGGAGGCCCCGGAACGGGTCTACGTGCAGCAGGCGCGTGTCTATGGCTGGGCTTACGAGCGGGTGAGCTATCCGAGCGGCTACATGCCGGACACGGAGCTGCCGGGGGCCCAGCTGCTCGCCCAGCACCAGAACAACCGCCAGGCCGTGGGCTGGGTCCTGCGCCATCCGGGGCCGCCGCGCCCATGGCTGGTGTGCCTGCACGGCTATCGGATGGGCGAGGCCTGGCTCGACTTCGTGCTGTTCTCGCCGCGCTGGCTGCACGAGCGTCTCGGGCTGAACGTGTTCATCCCGGTGCTGCCGCTGCACGGCCCGCGCCGCGTCGGCCTGCGCAGCGGCGACCAATACCTCGACGGCAATCCGCTGGACCTGCTGTACGCACAGCTGCAGGCCGTGTGGGATCTGCGACGCGCGCTCGCGTGGCTGCGCTCGCAGGAGGAGAGGCCGCGCATCGGCGTGATGGGCTACAGCCTCGGCGGATACAACGCGGCCTTGCTGGCGCAGCACGATGACCAGCTGGACTTCGTGATCGCGGGCATTCCCCCCAGCGACCTCGCCGCCGCGATGTGGCGGCATCTGCCGCGGGCGCATCGCGAGTACTTCGAGGCGCACGGGCTCGACCTGGAGCGTTACCGGCGCATCCTGCGGCCGGTGTCGCCGCTGGCGCTGCCGCCCAAGGTTGCAGCGGACCGGCTCTACCTGTTCGCGGGCACTGCCGACCGGCTGGTCCTGCCGGATCAGTCTCTGGCACTGGCGAAGCACTGGGGCGCGCCCGTGCAGTGGTACCAGGGGGCACACTTGACGTTCCGCGGCGAAGGCGTGGTGCGACAGCACATCGAGGCCGCCATGCAACGGGCTGGCTGGCCGGTCTCCGTGCAGATCGGCTCCTCGCCGCAGGAAGATTGGAGCTAGGGGGCGACGAACCATCGATCCGGGAGATGGTTCGTTTCGCCTTGCAGCGCGCGGAATTCCGCGTGGCGGAGGCCGGCGACGTGCAAGTCGCTCGCGTCAAGATCGCCGAAGCGCATCCCGACCTCCTGATGGACTGGATGCTGCCCGGGGTATCGGGGGTCGAGCTGGCGCGCGAGCTCAAGGCGGCGCCGCTGCCATGGCGACAGCGCGGTGGGCGAGGAGCCGATCGCCCTCGAGGTGCAGGGCCTCAATCTGCACTACGGCGAGAAACAGGCGTTGCGCAACATCTCGCTGACGATCCCGCAGAAGAAGGTCACCGCTTTCATCGGCCCGTCGGGTTGCGGCAAGAGCACGCTGCTGCGCTGCTTCAATCGCATGAACGACCTGATCGACGGTTGCCGCACCGAGGGCGCGATCAAGCTGTACGGCCGCAACATCTACGACGCCGAAGTCGACGCGGCGCAGCTGCGCCGGCGCATCGGCATGGTGTTCCAGAAGGCCAATCCGTTCCCGAAGAGCATCTACGAGAACGTCGCATATGGGCTGCGCCTTGCCGGCGTGAACAAGAAGCGCCTGCTCGACGAGACCGTCGAATGGGCGCTGAAGGGCGCGGCGCTGTGGGACGAGGTCAAGGACCGGCTGGAGGATTCGGCGCTGGGACTGTCCGGCGGCCAGCAGCAGCGCCTGGTCATCGCGCGCGCCATCGCCATCCAGCCCGAGGTGATCCTGCTGGACGAGCCGTGCTCGGCGCTGGATCCGATCGCGACGCTGAAGATCGAGGAGCTGATGAACGAGCTCAAGGCGAATTACACGATCGTGATCGTCACGCACAACATGCAGCAGGCCGCGCGTGTTTCGGACTACACCGCGTTCATGTATCTGGGCGATATGGTCGAGTACGGCGACACCGACCAGGTCTTCACCAAGCCGGCCAGGAAGCAGACGGAAGACTACATCACGGGACGCTACGGCTAAAGGACTTTAGGACTCATGGATAAACCTCTGATTAGTCACCATATTTCAAGACAGTTCAACGTCGAGCTCGAGGACGTCCGCCAGCGCGTGCTGGCGATGGGCGGCCTGGTCGAGCAGCAGATCGCCGACGCGACGCGGGCCCTGGTTGAGGGCAACGGCACGCTCGGTCAGGAGGTCTCGCGCGCGGACCACAAGGTCAACGGCTTCGAGGTCTACATCGACGAGGAGTGCAGCCGCATCCTGGCCCGGCGCCAGCCCACTGCCAGCGACTTGCGCCTGGTTGTTGCCGTGATCAAGACCATTACGGACCTCGAGCGCATCGGCGACGAAGCCGATCGCATCGCCCGCATGGCCACCGATCTCGCGGCACAGGAGCGCATCAAGGCCAGTTACGTGGAAATCGGCCACCTCTCCAAGCACGTGCAGCAGATGGTGCACAGCGCGCTGGACGCGTTCGCGCGCATGGACCCCGAAGCGGCGCTGGCGGTGGCGCGCGAGGACGCGGCGGTGGATCGCGAGTACGAAGCGCTGTTGCGCCAGTGCATCACTTACATGATGGAAGACCCGCGCACGATCCGGCACGTGATGGACCTCGTGTGGTCGGTGCGAGCGCTCGAGCGCATCGGCGACCACGCGCGCAACATCGCCGAGTACGTGATCTATTTCATCAAGGGCAAGGACGTCCGCCACATCTCTCTCGAGGAGATGGAGAAGGAGGTCAAGCAGTAGCGTTCACGAAGCCGTCACATTGGGCGGGCACACTTCGGGCATTCATGAAGGGTCCAAGGACGGGAAAGACGATGAGCGCGATTCGCTGGATGGTGCCGGCCGTGGCCGGCGTGCTGACGGGCTGCGGTGCCACCGGCCACTGGCAGGGTGCCGGCGCCGAGAAGATGTATGACCAGGCCCTGGAAGCCCAGCGCGCCACGGCCGTGCTGAACAACGACGACTATTACGAGTTGCACCGCGACGGCCGCATCTATGTGATCGCGGATGCCGGAGACCTCAAGGAATTCCTGGGCAACGGCGAGTTGCCGCTGCGGGTGACGCGGATCGGCGGCGGCCCCAAGGGCGAGACCGTCGTGTTCGGCATCGCGCGCCCCGAGAGCAAGAAGACGCAGGGCTTCGGTGCGGTCGAGATGTACGACGGCAAGCGCGAGGGCGCCAAGAAGGGCTTCTACGCTGAAATCTGCCGCGACAACCAGTGCTACGTGTTCGGCTCGTGGGCCGACCTGGACGCCTTCCGCAAGTCCGGCGATACCAGCACCCTGAGCAAGGCCGACGTGACCGGACCGGCTGGCGAAGCGGTGATGGTGGCGCAACCTTCCGAAACGCTGATCGAGCG
>JBOICR010000259.1:0-7511 GCA_050740195.1 Nevskiaceae bacterium
TGCGCGCTTCGCGCGCTGGCTCGAGGCCGAGGGCATCCGCCGCGAGGACATCTCCGGCAGCCACGAGCAGCTGATGGCGTTCTATCGCGAGTGCGACCTGCACGTCGGCTACCGCGTGCACGCGCACATCTACCGCACCAGCCTCAACCGGCCGTCCGTGCTCATCACCGAGGATGGCCGCGGCCGCGCGCAGCAGGCCATGCTCGGCGGCACGGTGCTCGACGGCTATGACAGCGCTGCGCGGAATTGGGCCACCTCGCTCGGCCGGCGCGTCGGCCTGGCCGACCCGTTCCGCGCCACACCGGACCTCGCGCAGCAGCTGATCGCGCTGCTCGACCATCCGGCCTGGTTCCAGGGCGCGCGCGAGGCGGCGTGGGACAGCGTGCGCCGTCATTTCGCGCTGATGCGCGAGTTCCTCGGCCGGCTACCCTAGGCACCGGGCTCGGTCGCGGGGCGCAGGCGCGGCGTGCGCCCGGCGCGGATGTCCTCGAGGCAGCGGGCGATGAGCTCGTCGCTGTGGCCGTCGAACGAGGTGCCGATGGTTTCCGAATAGAGCTTTGCGCGCTCGCGGATGCGCGGGCGCTCGGCGACCGCGCCGGCGATGACCGTGCGCAGATCCTCCAGCGAATCGGCCCGCAGGCACAGGCCGCTGGCGCGCAGGCCGTAGTAGTCGTCGCGGCCGAAGCCGTAGTAGCAGCCCATGCAGTACGAGCGGCGCGCGTCGTGCGGGTGGGTCTCCGGCGGTTCCATGCCGCCGAAGTACACCGGCACGACGTTGAGCATCGCCGCGTCGAGCAGCACGGAACTGTTGCCGGCGATCACCAGGTCGACGCGCTGCAGGAACTGCGCGCTGGTCTCCTCGCGGGCGCGCGACATCTCGATGCCGGCCTCGGTGCAGACCGCCTGCAGGCGCGCGAGGTCGGGGCGGGCCTGACCCGGGTGCGGGCGCAGCCGCAGCGTCAGCGCCGGGAACGCCTGCTTGAGGCTCCGGCACACCGCGCGCACGCGCTCGACGTCGCTGAAGGTCTTGGTGCAGATGCCGGCGCGCGTGATCGGTGCGTGCGCGTGCACCGCGGCGAGGTCGGAGAACTTGGCGATGCCGACCAGGCTGACCCTCGACTCGAGCGGCCCGGCGCGGCGGTATTTCCCGAGGCTGTCCTCGCCGTCGAGCAGGGCGTAGGTGAACGACAGCGGCGGGAAGCGGTCGGTCACGGCCGCGTGCTGGATGTACACGGTCGGGATGCGCGCCTGGCGGCAGCACCACAGCAGCGTGCGGTGGTCGCTCAGGTGGTCGTTCGAGACCACCACGCAGGCCGGGCCGGTCATCGCCAGCAGGTGGTTGAACAAATCGCGGTAGCCGAGGCTGCGCAAGTAGCGCAGGCCGAAATCGGCGATGAAGCGGCGCATGTCGGCGTCGCCGCGCGCGAACTCGCCGAGCACGCGCCCCAGGTGCACGAACGCCCAGCGGCGCGCGGCCGACCGGTCGACGATCGCGTCCGCGTCCAGCGCGGCGCGGTCCGAGACGGTGAGGGTGGTCGGATCGCGTGCCGCGACCGGCTTGAGCGCATCGCGCTGGTTCAGCGTGTTGTAGAAGTACAGTGTCCCGCGCGTGCGCGGTGCCGGCTTGCGGAAGAACGCCGGTCGCGGCAGCAGCTTCGCCAGCAGCCAGGGCAGCAGCGCGCCCAGCGCGAAGCCGGCGAATTTCAGCCACAAACCGGCGGGCGATTGCAGTACGCCCGCAGGCGGCTCGCCGCGCGCGGTGCGCTCGGCATAGAAGCGGAAGATTTCCGGGAAGACGAAGCGGGCGAGGCCGGTCGCCGCCGGTCGCGCCGTCACGCGGAGCGGGCCGCCGGGCGTGCGCCGGCGACGAGGCCGTGCTCGGTCCAGCTCCTGCGCTGGGTCTTCACGATGTGGCGGATCTCGCGGTTGAACGCGACGATGTCAGGGCTCTTGTAGCCGCGCGGGTGGTCGAGGTGGACGCACACGGCCGAGTAGCGCAGCTGCGTGCCGTGGACGCCGTGGTTGTCGAGGCGCTCGCCGAGCTCACGGTCGAGGCCGCCCCACTGCATGCGCTCGTCGTAGCCGTTCACCGCGATGATGTCCGCTTTCCAGCCCGAGGCGTTGTGGCCGTTCCAGGATGCGCGCGTCGGCGTGATCGCGTTCAGGACGGTGACCCACGGTCCGCGCACGGCGAGCTTGAGCAGCCCGCGGCTCGGCGGCACGCCGTTCGCCAGCAGCCAGCGCGCGTCGAACGCGCGCCCGGTCGCGATGTCCTCGCGCGTGAGGGCCTGGCTCGTGGACATCGGCAGCTTGAAATAGCCGCCCGACAGGAAGCGCGCCGGCGCGGCTTGCTGCACGTGCACGGCGACGTAGTCGTTGCGCGGCACGCAGTCGCCGTCGGTGAACAGCAGGTAGTCGGTGCGCGCGGCGCGGATCGCCTTGTTCAGGATTCTGGTTTTCTGGAACCCGTCGTCCTCCTGCCAGACGTGCAGGATGTCGAGCCCGGTGTCGCGGCGAAGCCGCTCGATACGCTGCGCAGTCTCCGCGGCCGAGCCGTCGTCGGCGATCACCAGCTCGAAGTCGCGGTGGGTCTGGTGCGCGAAGCCCCACACGACCTTCTCCAGCCAGTCGGGCGAGTTGTAGGTGGTGACGAGGATTGACAGGCGCATGGTCGCGGCATTTTAGCTTTTGTGCTGCAATAGCGCCCCTTTTGGGCCCCTCTGGATTCGACGATGAGTTTCGCGGACCGCGACGGATTTATCTGGTACGACGGCAAGCTGGTGCCCTGGCGCGAGGCCACCACGCACGTGCTGACGTACACGCTGCACTACGGCGTGGGCTGTTTCGAGGGCGTGCGCGCCTACGAGACGCCCAAGGGGACCGCGGTGTTCCGGCTCGCCGAGCACACCCGGCGGCTGTTCAATTCCGCGAAGATCCTGGGCATGGCGATGCCGTGGAGCCAGGAGCAGGTCAACGCCGGCCAGCTCGAGGTGCTGCGCGCCAACAAGCTGGCTTCGGCCTACCTCCGGCCGATGGTGTTCTTCGGCGCCGAAGGCATGGGCCTGCGCGCGGCCGGCCTGAAGACCCACCTGATCATCGGCGCGTGGACCTGGGGCGCTTACCTGGGCGCCGAGAACATGGAGAAGGGCATCCGCGTCAAGACCAGCTCGTTCTCGCGCCATCACGTCAATGCCGCGCTGTGCCGCGCCAAGGCCAACGCCAACTATCTGAACGCCTCGATGGCGCTGAACGAAGTGCTGAAGGACGGTTACGACGAGGCGCTGATGCTCGACACCCAGGGCTTCGTCGCCGAGGGCAGCGCCGAGAACGTATTCGTCATCAGCAACGGCGTGATCAGCACGCCGGACGTGACCAGCGCGCTCGATGGCATCACGCGGCGCACGGTCATGCAGCTGGCGCAGGAGCTCGGCTACACGGTGATCGAGCGCCGCATCACGCGCGACGAGTTGTACGTTTGCGACGAAGCGTTCTTCACCGGCACTGCCGCCGAGGTCACGCCGATCCGCGAACTGGACAACCGCGCCATCGGCAGCGGCTCGCGCGGCCCGATTACCGCCAGGCTGCAGAAACTCTACCTCGACGTGGTGCAGGGCAAGTCGGCGAAGCACGCTGACTGGCTGACGCCGATCTAGCCCGCTGCCCGGTCAGGGCGCGCATGGCGGCGCCGCGGGCCGCTCCTCGAGCGCCTGCACGCGCGTCGACCAGTCCAGCAGCGCCACGTAAGCGCGTTCGCGCGCCGCGCGCGCCTTCAGCGCCGGCGGCGGCTCGCCTTCGATCGGCTCGAGCTTCTTCTTCGAGCCATCGGTCCAGCGCAGGAACAGTGGAGTCTCCGAGCCGAGCTTCGCGATCGCCCCTTCGTTCGCCACGATGTGGTCGTAGAGCGCCATGCCGGCGCCGGCAGCCGGCGCGAACGCGGATGCCGCGCGCTCGCCGAACAGGTCGTTGCCGACGGCGAGGTAGCACGCTCGCGACAGCGCGTGGTGGTAGAGCGTCGGGAACACGTCGCGGTGGCTGCCGAAGCGCTGGGCGTCGTAATGCAGGCCGGCACGCTGCGCCGGCGGCAGGTAGAAATACATCGGCACGCCGTACATCAGCGGCATCTCGTCGTGCCCGGCATAGACGAAGAAATTGCGGATGTAGTGGTCGCCGCTGGCCGCGACCACGGTGTGGTCGGCGAGCGGCGAGTCCTTGATCTCGTCGAGGAAGCCGCCCAGCGCATCGCTTGCGTACTGGTAGGTCTGCAGGATCCGCAGCCCCAGCGCCGGGTCGACCGGCGGCCGCGCGGCCAACACGCCCAGGCTCAATGGCCCCGGCGCGTAGCCTTCCGGCACAAGGTGTGGCGGGTGGTTGTTGGTCGTGAAAATGAACACGAACACCGGCTTGCCGGCGGCGTCGCCGTCGGCGAGCAGCTCACGCGCGTAGCGGAAAGTGATCGCATCCGGCGCGCCGCGGATGTTGAACGGCGCATCGGGGTAGCGCGCGCGCAGGTGGGCCTGGTCGTGCACCTCGTCGAAGCCCTGGAACTTCAGGATGTCGGCGATGTTGCGCCACGACGAGGGGCCGGAGGTCAGGAACACCGTGCGGTAGCCGGCCTGCTTGAACGGCAGCGCCGCTGCGCCGGCGAACGTGTGGTAGCCGTAGCGCCCCTGCGTCAGCGGCGTCACCGGGCTGTTCATCAGCAGCGACTCGAACGTGCGGTGCGTGCCGTTCTGGCCCGCGAGGAAATTGCCGAAGACGTAGTCCTCGCGCAGGTGCCGCCGCAGCCGGCCGAGCAGGTCGTTGGCCGTCGGGTCGTCGTACTCGAGTAAATGGCGCCCCATCGATTCCATCATCGCGAACACGACGTGCGGCGGGTGCTTCGCCAGCGCCGGATTCAGCGGCGTGCGCGCGTAAAGCTGCGCGATCAACGCGTCCTCGTCGGCCGCCGGCGGCAGGCCGAGCGCCGCGGCCGCCTGCTGCGGAGTCTTGAAGCCGAAGCCGCGCAGGCCGGCGCGCGCGTCGGCGCTGATGCCGGACTCCAGCCGGTTCCTGGCGGTGAGGTATGTCGCCTGCAGCGCGTTCGGCACCAGCTGGTTGATGAAGCCGTCGGACGACACGCTCATGTGCTTGGTGCCGAGCGGGAAGCTGCCGATGGCGCCGCGCGCCAGTAGCGCCGACAGCAGCACGACCGCGGCATACGCGATGCGCGGCCGCGCCTCGAGCGCGGCCGGCAGGCGGGCGGCGAGCTTCAGCGTCAGCCAGGCCTCGAGCAGGCTGAACGCGAGCCAGGCAGCCAGGATCCGCACGATGGGGAAGTCGTGGATCATCGTGTGCACCACGATCTGCGTATCGTCCTCGAACGCGCCGAAGATCATCGGGTCGATGGGCGAGCCGAAATAGCCGAAGTAGAAGTGATTGACCGCCGCCAGCCAGTTCAGCGACAGGTACACGACCACCGCATACGCGGCGAGCCCCTTGCGCCGCCAGCGCTGTGGCAGCAGCCAGCCGAACAGCAGCACCGGCAGGCCGAGGGTGGCGGCCCACTTCAGGTCGAAGCGCAGGCCCATCCAGAATGCGCGGGCCAGCTCGGCGCCGGCGGGGCTGCCGTCGGGGTGGTAGTGCAGCCACAGCCCGGCCCGGTACAGCAGCAGCGTCGCGGTGCAGATCGCCAGCAGGCCCAGCACGAACGCGGGCAAGCCCGGGGACGGCGGCGCGGCGGCCGGCGGCGAGGACGGTTCGCTCACGCGGTCAGGGCTTGCGCGTGTACAGGGCCGGGTTCAGCCGCGGATCGTTGTAGGCCTTGTACTGGCGGTACAGCTTGTAGAAGCGGCGGCCGGCGCGGAAATCGTCCATCAACTCCTGCAGGCAGGAGGCGAGGTCATCGCGCTGCGTGCGCAGCACCTTCAGCTTGCCGGCCGACTGCACCGCGACCTCGAGGTCGTCCTTGCGGGACGCATTGACGCCCATGTGGTGAATCTTGAGCGCGAGGATCGAGCAGCGGTCGACCATCGAGCCGGCGGTCTCGGAGTTCTGCCGCGCCCGCGTGAGGTCGGCGTCCTTCAGCTCCTCGAGCAGCAGCACGTCGATGCGCTCGATCAGGTCATTGCGCCGCTGGTTCCACTTGTCGATCGCGCGCTTGGTGTCGGCGATGTAGGCGTCCGCGACGTCGCGCCGGCGCGCCTCGTCCTCGTGGTTCCACAGGCTGAAGTTGCTGAAATGCTGGGCCAGCACCAGCGAGCGCAGGTCGGCGCCGGCTTCGATCTGTTCCGGCCGGTCGCGATACCAGCCGGCCAGGGCCTCGTCGTGCAGCGCGACCAATGCGTCCTTGCCGATCATGCGAGCAGATCATGCACGGCTTTGCGCACCGCTTCCACGGTCACGGCGCTGACCACCCGGTCGTCCTGGTCGCTGGGCTTGAGCCCCTCCACGTAGTGCTGGTGCGCGAACAGCAGGCGCGAGCGCGCCGGCGGCGGCGGCTCGATGGTGCGCGCCGGCTTGTGGCCGGCGATGACGGCGGCCGGCACGCCCTGCATCCAGGCCATGTGCATGGCCGCGGTGTCGGCGCCGCAATAGGCGCGGCACTTGCCGATCAGCGCCAGCATCTGCGGCAGCGTGGTCGCAGGCGCCAGTACGCACGGCGCGCCTGCTCCGGTGGTCAGGTCGCTGCAGAACTCCTTCTCGGCCGGCCCCCACAGCACGATCGAGGAAATGTTGTCGGCGTTGAACTGCTTCAGCAGTTCGAGCCACTTGTCGTCCGGCCAGCGCTCGCGTGCGCGGTGCGCGCTGGTGCTCGGGAACACCGCGACCGCCGGCTTGCCGGCGGCCGCCCAGGCCTGGTCGGCCCAGCGGCGGTCGGCCTCGGCGACGTGCAGGCCGTGCGCGGTCGCGTCGTACCGCGTGGAAATGCCGAGCGGGCCGAGCAGGCCGAGGAACCGGTCGATGCGGCTCTCCCAGGCGTCGGCCGGCGTTACCTTGACGTTGGTGAACAGGAAGTTGCCCTCGGACTCGTGACCGCGCGCGTAGCCGACGCGCACGGGGATGCCGGAAAGCCACGCCAGCAGGCCGCTCTTGAAGCGTCCGTGGAATTCGAGCAGCACCTCGTAGTCGTGTGCCTTCAGCTCGCGCGTGAAGCGGCGGATCTCGGCCAGCGCGCGTTGCAGCCCGCCCTTGAGCTCGCGGCGGTCGAGCACGTGCAGGCGGTCGATCAGCGGGTTGCCGCGCAGCACCGGAGCCACCCAGTGCTCGACCGCCCAGCCGACCTCGCAGCCCGGCCGCTCGCGCTTGAGCCGCGCGACCGCCGGCAGCACGCGCAGGCAATCGCCGATGGCGCCGAGCCGCATGACCAGGAATCGGCGCGCGTTCTTGGGATCGGATTTCATCGGCGCACAGAATACACGGCGCCGGGAGTCGCGCCGGGTGTGCCCGTTTCGCTCGGTGATACTCGAATGCTCGGGCTTGGCGGCTTGGCTCCGCGAATGGCTCGCCGGACCGCGGCTTGCGCTCGCTCGCCA
>JBOICR010000260.1:0-2611 GCA_050740195.1 Nevskiaceae bacterium
TCATCCTGTCCGGCGGCGATCCGCTCTCGCTCGCCGACGACAAGCTCGCGCCGTTCGCCGAGGCGCTCGAGTTCCTGCCGCACGTGAAGCGCCTGCGCATCCACACGCGCCAGCCGATCGTGCTGCCGTCCCGCGTCGACGACCCGCTGCTGGGCTGGCTCGGCCGCGGCCGCCTGCAGAAGGTCGTGGTGGTGCACGCCAACCATGCCAACGAGCTGGACGACCCGGTGCGCGCCGCGCTGCGGCGCCTGGCGCAGGCCGGCGTGACGTTGCTGAACCAGTCCGTCCTGCTCGCAGGGGTCAACGACAGCGTCGGCGCACTGGAAAATCTGTCTGCCCGGCTGTTTGAGTGCGGGGTTCTGCCCTACTATCTCCACATGCTCGATCGCGTCCGCGGCACCGCCCATTTCGACGTGCCGGAATCCGCCGCGCGCGCCCTGATGCGCGCCCTGTCCGCCCGCCTGCCCGGTTACCTGGTTCCTCGCCTGGTGCGCGAGGACGCCGGCGCGCCGGCCAAGACGATGCTGAGCTGGTAATGACGCGCCCCGACCACACCATCACGCTGCACGCGCAGGCTTCCAAGCTGCTCGTCCTGAGCTCCGGCGAGGAACTGGCCAAGCGCATCGAGAGCCATCTGCGCAACGCCGGCCGCCCGGTGCGCGCGGCCTGGGTCACCGATCTCGAGGACCTCGAGGACGGCATCCGGCGCAGCCAGCCAGACCTGGTGCTGTGCCAGGACGGCCAGCCACGCGCGTCGATCAAGGACGTGCTCGCGCTGTGCCACCGCCTGCAACCGGACCTGCCGGTGCTGCTGCTCGCCACCAAGGCGTTCGCCATGGCCGACACCGTCGCCGCGCTGCGCACCGGCGTGCGCGGCCTGGTGTTCGCCGGCGACACGCTGCAGTTGCAGCACCTCGAGATGATCTGCATGCGCGAGCTGACCACGCACCAGCACATCCGCGAGCTGCGCAGCGTGCGCGTCAAGCTGGCCGACTTCGAGGCGCGGCATGAGAAGCTGATGGCCGGCATGGGCGACGCCGTGCTGCACATCGAAGAAGGCATCGTCACGCACGCCAACGACCCGTTCGCCACGCTGATCGGGCAGAAGACGGCCGACCCGCTGATCGGCAACCCGCTGCTCGACCTGATCGCGGCGGAGAACGTCGCGGTGATCAAGCAGTTCCTGAAGGATTTCTCCAAGGGCAAGGTCAAGTCCGACACCAAGCTGTCGCTGACGTTGTCGCACGCCGGCGGCGGCCCGGTGAAGGTGACGGCGAACGTGTCCATCAGCGAGACCAGCGCGCACCTGCTCGAGTTGCTGATCCCGAAGCCCGCCGTGGTGACGCAGGCACCGGCGGCACCGGCGCCTGCTCCTGCTCCGGCTGCGGTCCACGACCGCCTCGAGCTGTTCTCCGTGCTCGACCAGGCCATCAAGGCCAATGTGCAGATGCACCGCGCGCTGATGCTGGTCATGGTGGACAGCTTCGGCGCGGTGGAAGAGCGGCTCGGCTACCACGGGTCGGAGCTGGCGCTGAAGCAGCTCGGCGACCTGATCAAGCGCCGGCTCGGTCCGAAGGAGCCGCTGTACAAGTTCTCGACCGCGCTGGAAGCGATGGTGCTGTCGCGCCCGAGCCCGGCCGATTTCGAGAAACTTGCCGAGACGCTGCGTGCCGACGTCGCCGCGCAGGTGTTCAAGACCGACACCTATGAGGCCCACCTGACCGTCACCGTCGTCGCCTACCCGCTGGCGAAGACCGACAAGGCGGAGGAAGTGGTCGACAGCGCCGTGCGGCAGACGCGCCAGCTGTCGCGCGAGCGCGGCAACCGCGTCGCCGTGCTCGGCGCGGCGGCCGCCGCCGCGAGTGAAGCCGCCGCCGACCAGCGCAAGGCCGAGCAGATCCGCAAGGCGCTGGCCGAGAACCGCCTGAAGCTCGCCTTCCAGTCGATCGCCAACCTCGAGGGCGGCGACACGCACCATTTCGACGTGCTGGCGCGCATGCTCGACGAGGCCGGCCAGGAAGTGCCGGCGAAAGAATTCATCCCGGCAGCCGAGAAGTTCGGCCTGATCGTGGCGATCGACCGCTGGGTGATCGCGCGCGCGCTGACCGTGCTGGCCAAGCGCGCCGGTGCCAGCGACACCTCCATGCTGTTCGTGCGCCTGTCCGAGCAGACCATCCGCGAAGGCGACGCGCTCTACAAGTGGCTGGCGGAGCAGCTCAAGCAGCGCCCGCTGAAGAAGGGCGAGCTCGTGTTCACCATCCAGGAAGCGATCGTCGAGAACCACGTGACGAAGGCCAAGGCGTTTGCCCAGGCGCTGCGCTCGCTGGGCGCCGAAATCACCCTCGACCGGTACGGGTCTACGCCGAACGCGGAGAAGCTGCTCGACACGCTGGGCCCGGGCTACGTGCGATTCGACTACACGTTCACGAAGGATTTCGACGACCACGCCTTGCAGAAGAGATTCGCCGACCTGATGGAAGTGGCCAAGAAACGCTCGATCGCGACCATCGTCGGCCAGGTCGAGGATGCCAACGCGATGGCGCGGCTATGGCAGCTCGGCGTGACCTACATCCAGGGCTTCCACGTGCAGGCGCCGGAAGCGGTCCTGCTG
>JBOICR010000261.1:0-3957 GCA_050740195.1 Nevskiaceae bacterium
AGCGAGGGCGGCTGGACCTTCAGGACGATGTCGGAGTCGAAGGTCGCGCTGCCGACCGCGACGCCGGCTTTCGCATAGGCCTCGTCGGGAATCAGCGCGGCGTCGCCGGCGCCGGCCTCGAGGCTGAGCTCGGCGCCGAGCTTCTTGAGCTTGGCGACGACGGCGGGCACGAGCGCGACGCGGCGCTCGTTCGGGCGGTTCTCACGCGGTACCGCGATCTTCACCGCCATGTTGGCTCCCCAAAACCGACGAAAAGTCTAGCCGATGAGCTAGGGCGATGCACCCGGCGGCGTCTGACGCGCGTCACCGGCCAACTCCTCGAAGTCCTCGGCCAGGTCGATCAGCTTGCCGCGGGAGTGCCTGCGCTGCGTCTCGTTCAGCGTCGGCGACAGCCGGGCGATCAGCTCGGCGAAAGTGGCGCGATTGTGGTCGTTTTCCTCGCGCGCGGCCTGGCTGTCGGGCAGCTGGGGGGCCAGCAACAGGATGCGCAGGCGGCCCTCGAGGCTGGCGTCGGACCGCGCGGCCAGCGTGCGCCGGAATGCTTCGGCCCACTGCTCGCCATGGCGCTGGTCCAGGGCCGCGTCGACGCGCCGCCGTTGCGCCCAGTCGTGCACCAGCGCGGCCTGCGCGTCGTCGACCGAGCCGAGCCAGCGCTTCAGGCTGCGGATGCCCTCGCGCTCGCGTCGCGCGCGGTGCTCGTCGGGCGTGCGCGCCGCCTCCTCCTCGGCGGCCTGCCGGCGGTCGCGCGCCATGCGGTCGAGCAGGTGCTCGACCTGCGCATCGTCGAGCGCCTGCAGCACGTGGGCGAGCGGCGGCAGCGCTTCCTCGAGCAGGCGCCGGCCGTGCGCGTTCGCGCGCTTGAGATAGTCGTCGACCTGCCCGCGCGTCAGCGTCGAGCGGGACGCCTCGGCAATCTCGCGCAGGTCGTTCGCGTAGGCCGTGAGCTGCGTGGCGCGGTGCCAGTGCCACAGCGCGGCGAAGCCGGAGTCGAATGCTTCCTCGGCCGCGCCGTGGAGATCGGCGTACTTGTCGAACTCCCAGGAGACGATCCAGTCCGCGCGGTTGTACGCGAACTTCATCGTGCTGCACGACGTCAGCAGCGCGACGGCGGAGACCACGGCCAGGGCCCTGGCGATGCCGGCGCGGTTCACACCTCGACCATCTGGAAGTCCGCCTTGGCCGCCCCGCAGTCGGGGCAGGTCCAGGTTTCGGGGATGTCGTCCCAGCGCGTGCCGGGCGCGATGCCCTCTTCGGGCAGGCCCTTGGCCTCGTCGTACTCGAAATCGCAGATCAGGCAGCGCCACTTGCGCATGGGGACAACCGCACCGGGAAAGTGCGGGAAATCTTAGCAGCGCGCCGCCGGGCTGTATCGCGCGATGACCCGCTGGCGGATCGAGGGCTTGATGTTCGCCCGGCTCATGTCGCCGTGGTGGTGGGCGACCACCCTGGGGTCCATGACCCGGAACCACAGCCACGGCCAGTACGCGACCAGGATCATCGACGCATACCCGGACGGCAGTTGCGGGCAGTCGTCCAAATGCCGCAGCGACTGGTAGGAGCGCGTGGGGTAGGCGTGGTGGTCCGAATGGCGCTGCAACTGGTACAGGAACACGTTGGTCACGACGTGGTTGCTGTTCCAGGAGTGGTGGGGCTGGCAGCGCTCGTAGCGGCCGTCCGGCAGCTTCTGCCGGCACAGGCCGTAGTGCTCGAGGTAGTTCACCGACTCGAGCAGCGAGAATCCGTAGATCGCCTGCAGCGCCAGGAACGGCAGTACCATCCAGCCCAGCCAGGCGGCCATCGCGCCGTACAGGACCACGGTCATCGCCCAGGCCTGCAGGTTGTCGTTGCGCCAGTTCCAGGCGCTGCGGCCGTCGCGCGCGAGGCGCCGCTGCTCGATCTCCCAGGCCGAGCGCACGCTGCCGATCACGGTGCGCGGGAAGAATTCCCAGAACGTCTCGCCGAAGCGCGCGCTGGCAGGATCCTCCGGCGTCGCGACGCGGACGTGGTGACCGCGGTTGTGCTCGACGTAGAAGTGGCCGTAGGCCACCGGCGCGAGCGCGATCCTGGCGAGCCAGCGCTCGAACGGATCGGTCTTGTGGCCGAGCTCGTGCGCGGTGTTGATCGAGACCCCGGCGATGCCGCCGATCGAGATGGCAAGACCGATCTGCGCGTGCCAGGGCAGGCCGCCCTCGACGATCAGCCGCAGCCCCCAGATCCACACCGCGTAGCCGGTCGGCACCGCGGCGTAGACCAGCCAGCGGTAGTAACGGTCGGCCTCCAGCGCGGGCACCGCGCTCTCGGGCGGATTGCTGGGGTCGGTTCCGATCGCCCAGTCGAGCAGCGGGATCACCGTATAAATGAACAGCGGCGCGAACCAGTAGAAAACGCTCCAGCCGGTGGCTTGCGCCAGCTGCACACCGGGCAGCGGCAGCAGCATCACGGTGAAGCCGAGGATCCAGAGCCAGCGCTTGCGGTCGGTCCAGGCCGGCGCGCCCACGGTTGCGGTCGTCACGCGAGTCCCTCCGGCTACTTAAACGATCGTTTAATTAGAGTATTCCGCCGGCTGCTGGGCCGTCAAGCGCGCCAGTCGTGGGGCGCCGGCTACCGCGGTACGGCCCGGGCCGGAGCATCCCAGGGTCGCTCGCGCGACAGCAGCACGTTGAGCAGGTTGTCCTGGAAGTTGATGTTGCCGGTGAGCTTCTGGTGCTCCTCGCACAGGAAGAACGAATACGCCAGCGGGAAGAACAGCCAGCGGTGGCGCTCGGCCGTCGGGTCGAGCTTCTCACGTGCCAGCAGCGAGGGCTTGGTGACCTGGCTGTCGCCGGGCTCGAGCATCATGCGGCCGTAGTCGACCCCGGGCAGCGGACGCGCGATGTCGTCCGGCCGCAGGCGCGCGACCGACCCGCCGTCGACCTGCTCGACCAGCAAGCGCGCGGGCGTCAGCGAGCAGTCGCCGCCGAACACCACGATGCGCACGCCGGCGTCGCGCTCGGGCCGGACCGACAGCGACCAGACGAAGCGCCGCGCGCGCTCGAGGTTGGCCTCGAACACCTGCTGCAGCAGCGCGGGATCGACGCCGCGCTCGTGCGCGCGCGCGATCGCCTCGGGGCTGAACACGGACCACTGGAAGTCGCGCCACACCTCGACGTCGAACACATCGCGGTCGACCGGCTCGCCGCGGATGTCGATCAGCCAGTCGTTGATCGGGTGCGGGAACAGCTGGAACGCGCTCGGCATCGTCGCCAGCACGTCGCTCGGGATGCGGCGCAAACCGATCGAGGCGCCCTCGATGAAGCCGTGCAGCGAGCTGGCCGAGCCCAGGTTCGGCGTGCCGAGCAGGATCGCGGTGCGCACCTTGGAGGCGCCGGCGTCGGCGACCTTGAAGTCGTCGCGATGCAGGATCGACAGCACGTCCTCGTCGCCGTAGCGCAGGAAGTAACGGGTGACCAGGCCGCCCATGCTGTGGGCGACGATGTCGACCTTCAGCTGCGGATCGCCGTAGTCGCGCCGGATCTGCCCGATGAACGCATCGAGCCGGGCCGCAGTGCGCACGTTGTCCTGGCGCCAGTCGTAGGCAAACACGTAGTAGCGCCGCTGGCGGGCGTCAGCCGGCTCGCCGGGCCGCGCGCGCCGATAGCCGCCCGAGTGCTCGAGCGTGCGCAGGATCTCTCCGTAGAAATCCGTGCCGAGCACGGCCTCGAACAGGCCGTCGGGGCTCGCCTCCGCGGTGGGTTGCAGGGTCTGCGGATCGAACGGCAGGGCCAGGTGTTCCTTGGAGCCCAGCACCAGGCTGCCGAGGGAGCCGGGCCAGAGTTCCTCGCCGGTGGTTGCATCGCGCAGGCGGGAGCCCAGAATGCCGGGGATGACGATGACCGGCGGCTGGCCGGCGGGCGCCGTGCCGAATTCGTACAGCCGGCGCAGGTCCGGACGGGCCGCGGCGCATGCCGCGAGCGCGAG
>JBOICR010000262.1:0-7032 GCA_050740195.1 Nevskiaceae bacterium
CCCGCCGTCGAGCTCGATGTCGTCGGGCCTCGAGTTGCCCGACGGCACGCTGGTCAGGGTTTCCGCCGACGGCCTGGTCTACACGCTCGACCCGCGCACCGGCACGGACCGTCATTTCCGCGCCGACACCGGGTTCCTGTCCCTGGTGATCCCGGCGCGCGGTGGCGGGCTGCTGATCGCCGGCGAAGACCGCCTGCTCCACGTTGAGTGGCCGGCACCATGGACCGCGATCGGCGAGGCGTTCGGCCTGAGCAGCTCGCTCACGGCGATGACGCGCTGGGGTGACCGCTGGTACGCATTGAGCAGTTCGGGCGTGCTCGCGCTGGAGCCCGACGCCAGCGACACGCTGCACTTCCGCAAGCTCGACTGGACCGCCGCCGAGGCCTGGGACCTGCTGCCGATCGACGCCCAGACGGCATTACTGGCCGATTCCTATTCCCTCGTGCTCGTCACCGGCCGCAAGGCACAGACCCTCACGCACGCCGCGCTGTACCCGCGCTTCGTGCGGCGGGCGCTCGGCGACCCCAACGTCGTGCTGATCGGCCTCGAGCCGGGCATCGCGGTGGCCCGGCGCAGCGGCGGCACCTGGAAACTCTCGCTCGAGGACCACACGCTGGACGAGCTCGAGACCTCGAGCATGGTGGAGACGGCGCCGCGGGAGCTGTGGCTCGGCTCCGACCGCGGCGGTGTCTGGCGCGTGCGCTTCACGCCGGGCTACGGCGCGATCGAGGAGACGCACCGCTTCGGGCCCGGCGACGGCATCACCTATGGCGAACCGCGCGGCGGCTCGGTCGCGCGCATGGCCGACGGCACGCTGCTGGCGACGACCACCGACGGCGTGTTCCGCTGGAACGGCGAGCGCTTCGCCGCATACGACCTCGGCGGCCTCGAGATGCTGCGCGAGAAAAACGAGTGGCTCGAGCTCGCGCCTGCGCCGGACGGCACGCTGTGGGCGTACAGCCACAAGCACGTCTACCACCTGGTGGACCGGGGCTGGCGGCGCGAGGAGATCGGCGGCGTGCGCCGCGGCGCGCTGGAAGGCGTGACGTTCGACGAGACCGGCGCGCCGCTGTTCAGCAGCACGCGCGCCGTGCTGCGCTACGACGCGACGGCGGCGCGAGCCGTCGAGGCAGCGCCGGCCGTGCTGCTGCGCTCGGTCGAGCGGCGCGACGCCTCGGGCGGCGTCACCGCGCTGCCGACCGCCGGCCCGCTGTCGCTTCCGGACGGCGACTTCGGCCTGCGCATCCGCTTCGCCCTGCCCGACTACCGCCATCCCAGCGCGACACGATATGCGACGCGACTCGACGGCCTGGAGCCGCACTTGTCCGCGTGGTCGGAGGCCAACACGCTGCAGTACCCGCGCCTGCCGCCCGGCCAGTACCGGCTCGAGATCATGGCGCGCGACAGCCTGGGGCGCGAAAGCCGCGGCGTGCCGCTCGAGCTGAAAGTCCTGCCGGCCTGGTACGCCACCGGCGCGGCGCGCGGCCTGTGGCTGCTGCTGGCGATCGCGGGGTTCGGCGCGATCACGATGCTGGGTGTGCGCTGGCGCACCGCTCGCCTGGAGGCGCTGGTCGCCGAGCGGACGTCCGAGCTGCGCGCGGTGAACGAGCGGCTCGACGCGATGGCGCACCTCGACGGGCTGACCGGCGTGCCCAACCGCCGCGAGCTTGACCGTCACCTCGAGAAAGCCTGGGCGCAGTGCGAGAAGGACGGCCGCGAGCTATCGGTGCTGGCGGTCGATGTCGACGGCTTCAAGCGCTTCAACGACGTGCACGGGCACCAGTCCGGCGACGAGATGCTGGTGCGGCTGGTGAAGGAGGCGTCCGGCTGCCTGAACCGCCGCTCCGACCTGCTGGCGCGCTACGGCGGCGACGAATTCTTCGTCGTGCGCACCGGCGGCGATCTCGCATCGGCACGCGACCTTGCCGAGGCGCTGCGGCGGCGCATCGAGGCCGCCGCGCTCGGCGCGACCGTTTCGGTCGGCGCGGCCACGCGCTCGCCGAAGAACGGCGGGCAGGTGCGCGACCTGGTGCGCGCGGCCGACACCGCGCTGTACGCCGCCAAGTCCGCCGGACGCAACCGCGTCGCGGCGTGACCAAAAAAAGGGGACGCACACCTTTAGAAAAGGTGTGCGTCCCCTTTTTCCTCCCCTTTTTCCGGCGTAGGCGTCAGGTCACTTCGAACAACCCGGCGGCGCCCATGCCGCCGCCGATGCACATCGTCACGACGACGTACCTGGCGCCGCGGCGCTTGCCCTCGATCAGCGCATGGCCGACGAGGCGCGCCCCCGACACGCCGTACGGGTGACCGACCGCGATCGCGCCGCCGTCGACGTTGAGCCGGTCGTTCGGGATGCCGAGGCGGTCGCGGCAATAGAGCACTTGCACCGCGAAGGCCTCGTTCAACTCCCACAGACCGACATCTGCAACTTGTAGCCCGGTGCGCTCCAGCAGGCGCGGCACGGCGAACACCGGGCCGATTCCCATCTCGTCCGGCTCGCAGCCGGCGACGGTGAAGCCGCGGAAGATGCCGAGCGGTTTGATGCCGCGCTGCTCGGCCAGTTTTCCGTCCATCACCACGCACACCGAGGCGCCGTCCGAGAACTGGCTGGCGTTGCCGGCGGTGATCACGCCGCCCGGAATCGCGGTGCGGATCTTCGAGACGCCTTCCAGCGTCGTGTCGGAGCGGATGCCCTCGTCGGCGCTGCTGGTCACCTCCTTGCTGACCATCATGCCGGTGTTCTTGTCGACCACGCCGGCGGTGACCGTCATCGGCACGATCTCGTCGTTGAATTTCCCGGCCGCTTGCGCCGCAGCCGCGCGCTGCTGCGACTGCACGCCGTACTCGTCCTGGCGCTCCCTGGAAATGCCGTAGCGCTTGGCCACGGTCTCGGCGGTCTGCAGCATCGGCCAGTAGATTTCGGGCTTGTGCTCCTTGAGCCAGCCCTCCTGGAGCATCAGCTTGTTGGCGTCGTTCTGCACGCACGAGATCGACTCGACACCGCCGGCCACCATCACCGGCACCTTGTCGACGATCACGCGCTGCGCGGCCATCGCGATGGTCTGCAGCCCCGACGAGCAGAAGCGGTTGACGGTCACGCCGGAAGTGGTGACCGGCAGGCCGGCACGGATCGCGCACTGGCGCGCGATGTTGGCGCCGGTCGCGCCTTCAGGGTTGGCGCAGCCCATGATCACGTCCTCGACTTCGGCGGGATCGACCCTGGCGCGCTCGACGGCGTGCTTGATGACGTGACCGCCCAGCGTAGCGCCGTGGGTCATGTTGAAGGCGCCCTTCCACGACTTGGCGAGCGGCGTGCGGGCGGTGGAAACGATGACGGCTTCGGTCATTGCAGTGCTCCTGCGCGGGTCGGTTTGGCGGCCTTGGCCGGCTTCGTTGCCGCGAGCGGCCCTTGCGCGTCGAGCGACGCGAACGAGCCGCCCTTCGCGGCCAGCGCCCGGATCAGCCCGGCCGGCTGCCAGAATTGCTGGTCGGTGACCGGGTTCCTGGCGAAGCGACGCATCGACGCTTCGACCGAGAACAGCCCGACCGTGTCGGCGTAGCACATCGGCCCGCCGCGGTGCAGCGGGAAGCCGTAACCGTTCAGGTAGACCATGTCGACGTCCGAGGCGCGCAGCGCGATGCCTTCCTCGAGGATGCGCGCACCCTCGTTGACCAGCGCGAACACCAGGCGCTCGACGATCTCCGCGTCGGAAATCTTGCGCGGCGTGATGCCGGCGGCCTTGCGCGCGTCGTCGATGATCTTCTCGACCTCCGGGTCCGGGTACGCAGTGCGATCGCCCGGCTTGTAGAGATACCAGCCCTTGCCGGTCTTCTGCCCGTAGCGGCCGAGCTCGCAGATCCTGTCGGCAACCATCGCGCGCGGCATGTCGGGATGCTCGGCGTAGTGGCGCTTGCGGATGTACCAGCCGATGTCGAGGCCGGCCAGGTCGCCCATGCGAAAAACGCCCATCGCGAAGCCGAACTTCTCGAGCGCCTTGTCGACCTGCTGTGGCGAGGCGCCTTCCATCACCAGCACCTGAGACTCGCGGCCGTACTGATGGATCATGCGATTGCCGATGAAGCCGTCGCACACCCCGGAGACGACGGCGAACTTCTTGATGGCCTTGCCGACCTGCATGACGGTCGCCAGCACGTCCTTGGCGGTCTTCCTGCCGCGCACGACTTCCAGCAGCCGCATGACGTTGGCTGGCGAGAAGAAATGGGTGCCGACCACGTCCTGCGGCCGCCGGGTAAACGCGGCGATCTGGTCGAGGTCCAGCGTCGAGGTATTGCTGGCCAGGATCGCGCCTTTCTTCATGACCTTGTCGAGCGTCTCGAACACGGTCTTCTTCACCGCCATGTCCTCGAACACCGCCTCGATGACGATGTCGGCGCCGGCGAGATCCTCGTACTTCAGCGTCGGCCTGAGCAGCGCCATGCGCTGATCGAGCTTGTCCTGCGTGAGCTTGCCCTTCTTCAGCGAGCCTTCGTAGTTCTTGCGGATGATGCCGAGACCTTTGTCGAGCGCCTCCTGCTTCATCTCGAGGATCGTCACCGGGATGCCGGCGTTGAGGAAGTTCATCGCGATGCCGCCACCCATGGTGCCGGCGCCGATGACCGCGGCTTGCTGGATCGGCCGCGTCGGCGTGTCTTCCGCGACGTCGGGAATCTTGCCGGCGGCGCGCTCGCCGAAGAACGCGTGACGCAGTCCGCGGGATTCCGGCGTGTTGACCAGCTCCATGAACAGCGCGCGCTCGCGGGCCAGGCCCTCGTCGAACGACATCGTCGCCGAGGCCTTGACCGCCTCGACGCACTTGAGCGGCGCTGGGAACGGACCGGCCATCGCGGCGACGCCGTTCTTCGCGAACTGGATGTAGCCCTCGAGGTTGGCGTGCTTCACCTTGAGGTCGCGGACCAGCTTGAGCGGCCGCTTCTCGGCCACGACTTTCTGCGCGAACGCCAGCGCGCCCTGCAACAGGTCGCCGGTACCAATGAATTCGTCGAACAGCGGCGTGCCCTTGAACATTTCCGAAGGCACGGGCGCGCCCGAGACGATCATGTTCAGCGCGTGCTCCAGCCCGATCAGTCGCGGCAGGCGCTGCGTGCCGCCGGCGCCCGGCAGCAGGCCGAGCTTGACCTCCGGCAGCGCGATCTGCGCGCCGGGCGAGCCGACGCGGAAGTGGCAGCCGAGCGCGAGTTCGAGTCCGCCGCCCATGCAGTGGCCCGAGATCGCGGCGATCACCGGCTTGGTGCTGGCTTCGATCGCCTGGATCACGTTGTGCAGGTTAGGTTCGGCCAGCGCCTTCGGCGTGTTGAACTCGCGGATGTCGGCGCCGCCCGAAAAATTCTGTTTCTGGGCCCTGGGCGTGCCGATCAGCACGATCGCCTGGACTCTCGCGTCGGCCAGCGCCTGGTCGACGCCGGCGACGATGCCGCTGCGCAGCTCGTGGCCCAGGCCGTTGACCGGCGGGCTGTTCATCGAAATGACGGCGACGGAACCGTGCACCCCATACTTGCACACCGCGTTCGAGGTGACGCTCATGGGTTCTCCGAGTGATTCAATGACCGTGCGCGAGGCGCCATGTCACGTTAGTCTTCCCCTGCGCATGAATCAAATGAGCCCCTTCAGATCCGTGACCGTTGCGGCGGTGCTGGCGATGGCGGCCTGCGCCGGGGTTCGCTCGCCCGAGTACGACGTGGTGATCCGCCACGGCACGGTCTACGACGGTAGTGGCGCCGAGGGCCGCCAGGCCGATGTCGGCATCCGCGGCGACCGCATCGCGGCGGTCGGCGACCTGTCCGGCGCCGCCGCGATCCGCACGGTGGACGCGCGTGGCATGGCGGTCACGCCCGGCTTCATCAACGTGCTGTCGTGGTCGGTCGATTCGCTGATCGAGGACGGCCGCGGCATTTCCGACATCAAGCAGGGCGTCACGCTCGAAGTGTTCGGCGAAGGCTGGTCGATGGGTCCGCTCAACGACACGATGAAGAAGGAGGCGCTCGAGCAGCAGGGCGACATCAAGTACGCCATCACCTGGACCACGCTCGGCGAGTACCTCGACCAGCTGGTCGCCCGCGGCGTCAGCCCGAACGTCGCCTCGTTCGTCGGCGCGACCACCGTGCGCATCCACGAGCTCGGCAACGCCGACCGCGCACCGACACCCGAAGAGCTCGCCCGCATGCAGGAGCTGGTGCGCGAGGCGATGCGCGAGGGCGCGCTTGGCGTCGGCAGCTCGCTGATCTACGCGCCGGCGACGTTCGCCAGGACCGGCGAGCTGGTCGCGCTGGCCCGCGCCGCAGGCGAGTCCGGCGGCGCCTACATCTCGCACATCCGCAGCGAAGGCAACCGCTTCCTCGAGGCGCTCGAGGAACTGATCGCCATCACGCGCGCGGCCGGCGTCCACGGCGAGGCCTACCACCTGAAGGCCGCCGGCAAGGCCAACTGGCCCAAGATGCGCGAAGCCATCGCGCGCATCGAGCAGGCGCGCGCCGCAGGGCTCGACCTCAGCGCCAACATGTACGCCTACCCGGCCGGCGCCACCGGCCTCGACGCGGCGATGCCGCCGTGGGTGCAGGAAGGCGGGCTCGACCAGTGGGTCGCGCGGCTCAAGGACCCGAAGGTCCGCAAGCGCGTCGCGCGCGAGATGCGCAGCGGCGGGCCGGACTGGGAGAGCCTGTACCTCGCGGCCGGCTCGCCCGAGGCCGTGCTGCTGATGGGACTCCGCAACGATGCGCTCAAGCCGCTCACCGGCAAGACGCTGGGCCAGGTCGCGCGCGAGCGCGGCAAGTCGCCGGAGGAAACCGCGATGGACCTGGTGGTCGAGGACCACAGCCGAGTGACGACCGCCTACTTCCTGATGTCCGAGGAGAACGTGAAGCTCGGCCTGTCGCAGCCCTGGGTCAGCCTCGGCTCGGACGCCGAGGCGCCCGCACCCGAGGGCGTGTTCCTGAAGAGCAACGTGCACCCGCGCGCCTACGGCAATTTCGCGCGCTTCCTCGGCAAGTACGTGCGCGAGGAGCGCGTGGCCACGC
>JBOICR010000263.1:0-24807 GCA_050740195.1 Nevskiaceae bacterium
CCCGTGCGCCAGATCGTGTTGTGGGGCGTGCTGCTGCTGGGCACCGCGGCGCTGGTCGCGATGGCGCTTTCCCTGCTGCGCCGTCTGCGTGGGACCGACAGGCCCGGCTAGACATCGCGGCGCCCCCGGACGAGCGGCGACAAAAGGGCGGACTGCTGGGCTTTGCCGCGGCGGGCCGCGCGGCCTATAGTCTTGCTCAGTATGCAGAAGCTTCGGCCGTTCCTGACCGCTGTCCTTGGACTGATGCTCTGGGTCCAAGGGGTTGCTATCGCCGCCGCGCCCGTCGCGGTGGCGGACCCCGCGGACAGCGCCGTGGAAATGCCTTGCCATGGCAGTGCCGCGGTGAGCATCTGTGATTGCTGCGATGGCGACTGCCCCGACATGGCGGGTTGCGCCATCGGGCATTTCGCAGCGGGGCCGGCTGCGCCGCTGCAGTTCGCCGCGGCCGTGCAGTCCGCGGTCTCCGCGCGCGGCTGGTCGCTGAAGACCGCCGTACTCACACTCCCCTTGCGACCTCCGATCGTCTCCCACGCCTGATGTGAATCTCCGGCGGCATGTGCCCGCCGGCGTTCCGGACGTGGAGATGATCGATGAAAACCCTGTTGCGCCGCGCGCGTGCGCGGCAATTTGGAGCCCTCCTCGGCGCGCTCGCGCCGCTGGCCTTCGCCGCGGCCGCGTGCGCCGCCGAGCCTGAGGCGGCGCCGCTGACCTTGCCGGCCGCGGCCGAGCTGGCTGCGACCCATCAACCGCTGCTCGATGCCCAGCGCCATGCCGTGCGCGCCGCGCGCGAATCCGCAACCGCCGCCGCACAGTTGCCCGATCCGATGCTGGTCGGCGGCGTCGACGACCTCGTGCTCGGCGGGCCCGAGCGCTACACGCTGCGCGGCGAAGGCGACACGCAGCTGATGCTCGGCATCAAGCAGACCTTCCCCGGCGGCGGCGAACGGCGCTGGCTCGGCCGGCGCGGCAAGGCGGAGGCCGGCCGCCTGGCCGCCGAGTTCGACGAGCAGGTCCGCATGGTGCGTCGCGAGGCGTCGCTGGCCTGGCTCGAGGTCTGGAAAGCGGTGCGCGTGCAGCAGGTGCTCGCCGACACTATCGCCGAGGCCGGGCGCCAGCAGCAGGCCACCGACATCGCCTATCGCGCGGGCCGCGCGGGCCAGGCTGACGTGCTGGCCGCGCGCGTCGCGTTGGAGCTGCTCAACGACCAGCTCGCCAGCATGGCGCAGGGCGAGTGGCACGCGCGCAACACCCTGCGGCGCTGGATCGGCGCGGATGCCGACCGGCCCATCGACCCGATCCTGCCCACGGCGCCGGCGCCCGACGAAGCCGCGCTGCTCGAGCAGCTGGATCAGCACCCGCATCTCGCGGCCCAGGCGGCAGCCGTCGGCGTCGCGCGCGCCGAGGTCGAACTCGCGCGCGCGGATTACGCGCCCGACTGGAGCGTGGCGCTGGCCTACGGCTACCGGCCGGACCTCGAAGACCTGGCGACCGTGCAGTTCGAAATCGGCCTGCCGGTATTCCGCGGCCAGCGCCAGGACCGCCGCGTCGAGAGCCGCTCGGCCGGGCTGCAGCGCGCCGAGAGCCTGCGCGAGGACTGGCTCAGGCAATACCGCGCGGAGGTCGTGCTCAACGTCGCGGACTGGATGCGCCTGCAGCAGCGCTTCCGGCGTTACGACGAAGCCATCCTGCCGCAGGCGCAGCAGCGGCTCGAGGCCGCGCTGGCGGCCTACGGCGCCGGCAGCGGCTTGCTGGTCGGCGTCCTCGACGCGCGCCGCAGCCTGCTCGACATTCGCATGCAGCGCCTCGACCTCGAGCTCGACGCCGCGCGCCACGAGGCGCGGCTGCAGTACTTCGATTTGCAGCAGGACGTTTCGCTGGGAGAACAGCCATGAAGAAGATCATCGCCGCCATCATCGCCGTGGCCTTGAGCATCGCCGGCGGCGTTTGGGTCGCCTCGAACTGGGCCGACTGGACCAATCCCGCCGAAGGCGAGCCTGGTCACAAGCATCAGCTCGCAAAGAAAACCGATGCCGAGGGCAAGACCTACTACACCTGCTCCATGCACCCGCAAGTGAAGCTGGATGAACCGGGCAACTGCCCCATCTGCGGGATGAAGTTGATCAAGAAGACCGAGAACTCTTCTGCCGCCGCCCTAATGTCCGGCGGCGACCGGGATGCGGGCGTCGTCACCATTGACCCGCGCGTGTTGCAGAACCTCGGGATCCGCACGGCGGCGGTGGAACGCGGCACGATCGCGCAGGAACTGCGCGTCGCCGGCAGCGTGATGGCCAACGAGAACCGGATCGAGGTCGTACAGACCCGCACTGCCGGTTGGGTCGAGCGTCTGCACGTGCGGGCGGTAAACGACCCGGTGCGTCGCGGCCAGTTGCTGGCGGAAATCTATTCACCCGAGCTGTTTGCCGCGCAACAGGAGTTCCTGCTGGCGCTGCGGGCCAAGGACGAGGCGCTGGTGCAGGCTTCGCGCCAGCGCCTGTCGCTGCTGGGTTTGAGCGAAGGACAGATCGAGCGGCTTGAACAGGCCGGTGAGGCGCAGCGCCGGGTCGCCTACTTCGCGCCGATCGACGGAATCGTAAGCGAACTGGGCGTGCGCGAAGGCGCGCAACTGTCTCCCGGCATGAGCCTCTATACCCTGGCGGACCTGTCGCGCGTATGGGTCATCGCCGAAGTTCCGGAGGCGCAGGCCGCCAATCTGGCGCGGGGATCCAAGGTCGAAGCGGCCGTGGCCGCCCTGCGTGGCCGCCGTTTCATGGGGCGAGTGGACTACGTCTATCCGGAGGTAAAACCGGAGACGCGCACGGTGCAGGTGCGCACGGTATTCGATAACGCGAACCTGGCGCTCAAGCCCGGCATGTTCGCGGACGTGCTGTTGTCCAAGGGTGAATCGCGCTCGGTACTGTTGGTGCCCAGCGAGTCCGTGATCCGCACCGGCACGCGCATTACGGTGATCGTGGCCGAGGGCGGGGGCCGTTTCCGCCCCGTGATCGTCACGACCGGCGGCGAGCGCGGCGGCCAGACCGAAGTGCTGAGCGGTCTCGAAGACGGCCAGCAGGTCGTGGCCTCCGGGCAATTCCTGATTGACTCGGAGGCCAACCTGCGCGGCGTGCTGACCCGCCTGGCGCCGCCGGACCGGGAAAGCACGGAGATGGAGACGGAGAAAACCCCATGATTGCCGGTCTCATCCGCTGGTCCATCGCTAACCGCTTTCTGGTGCTGATGGCGACGCTGCTGGTCACGGCTGGCGGCCTCTACTCGGCCGCGCGCACGCCGCTGGACGCGATCCCCGATCTGTCCGACACCCAGGTCATCATCCGCACGATCTATCCCGGTCAGGCGCCCCAGGTCGTGGAAGACCAGGTCACTTATCCGCTGACCACCACGATGCTGTCGGTGCCCGGTGCGAAGAACGTGCGCGGGTATTCCCTGTTCGGCGACTCGTTCGTTTATGTGCTGTTCGAGGACGGCACCGACATCTACTGGGCGCGCTCGCGCGTGCTGGAGTATCTGTCGCAGGTGCAGGGACGCCTGCCGGCCACCGCCAAGCCTGCTCTGGGGCCCGACGCGACCGGCGTCGGCTGGGTCTTTGAATATGCCCTGGTGGACCGCAGCGGCAAGCACGACATTGCGGAGCTGCGCACGTTGCAGGACTGGTTCCTCAAATACGAGCTGAAGACGGTCGTGAACGTGGCCGAGGTCGCCAGCATCGGCGGCTTCGTCAACCAGTATCAGATCGTGCTCGACCCCGAGCGCATGCGCGCCTTGCGTATCCCGCAGCAGACCATCGTCGAGGCGGTACAGAACGCCAACAGCGAGACCGGCGGCGCGGTGCTGGAACTGGGCGAGGCCGAATACATGGTGCGCGCCAGCGGCTATCTCAAGACGCTGGATGACTTCCGCGCGGTGCCGGTGGGCCTGGGCGATAGCGGCACGCCGATCCTGCTCAAGGATGTGGCCTGGGTGCAGCGCGGACCGGAGATCCGGCGCGGCGTCGCGGAGTTGAATGGTGAGGGCGACGTGGTCGGCGGTGTCATCGTGATGCGCTCCGGCAAGAACGCGCTGGAGACCATAGACGCAGTGAAGGCCAAGCTGGAGCAGCTCAAGTCGGGCCTGCCGGAAGGCGTGGAAGTCATCCCGGTCTATGACCGTTCCGACCTGATCCTGCGGGCGGTGAGGAACCTCCGGGACAAGCTGATCGAGGAGTTCATCGTCGTGGCGCTGGTGTGCGGGATTTTCCTGTTCCACCTGCGCTCGGCCTTCGTCGCCGTCATCACCCTGCCCATCGGCGTGCTGGTCGCCTTCATGGTGATGCGCTACCAGGGCGTCAACGCCAACATCATGTCGCTGGGCGGCATCGCCATCGCCATCGGCGCGATGGTGGATGCGGCGGTGGTGATGATCGAGAACGCCCACAAGCACCTGGAAGCCTGGCGGCACGACAACCCCGACACGGAACCGGACGCAAAGACGCAGATGCAGCTGGTGGCCGATGCCGCCGCTGAAGTCGGCCCCGCGCTGTTCTTTTCGCTGCTGATCATCACCTTGTCCTTCGTACCGGTGTTCTCGCTGGAGGCGCAGGCGGGCAAACTGTTCTCGCCGCTGGCCTTTACCAAGACCTATGCCATGGCGGCAGCCGCGGCACTTTCAGTAACCCTGGTCCCGGTGCTCATGTTCTACTTCATCCGCGGCAAGATCGCGGATGAGAACGCCAACCCGGTCAACCGCTTCCTGATCCGTATCTACCAGCCGCTGATTGCGCGCGTGATGCGCCGTCCGTGGCAGACACTGGGAGTCGCGGGCGTGCTGCTGGCGGTGACCGCCTGGCCGATGATGAAAATCGGCAGAGAGTTCATGCCACCGCTGGACGAGGGCTCGTTGCTCTATATGCCGACCGCGCTGCCGGGTCTGTCCGCCAGCAAGGCGGCGGAAATCCTGCAGCTGACCGATCGCATCATCAAAACCTTCCCCGAAGTGGCGAGCGTGTTCGGCAAGATGGGCCGTGCCGAAACCGCCACCGACCCGGCGCCGCTGGAAATGGTGGAGACCACCATCCAGCTCAAGCCAAAATCCGAATGGCCCGAGGCGATCAGCACCGATCAGCTGATCGAGAAAATGGACGCCGCACTGCAAATCCCCGGCATGGCCAATGTCTGGGTGCAGCCGATCCGCAACCGGATTGACATGCTGGCCACCGGCATCAAGTCGCCGGTGGGCATCAAGCTGGCCGGCCCGGACCTGAACGAGATCGAGCGCGTCGGCCAGCAGATCGAGGCCGTGGTGAAAGCCGTGCCCGGCGCGGCCTCGGTGTTCTCCGAGCGTGTCAGCGGCGGGCGCTACGTCAAGGTGGACATCAATCGCCAGGCCATCGCGCGCTACGGCCTCAACATCAAGGACGTGCAGGACGTCATTGCGTTGGCCATCGGCGGCGACAACATCACCCAGACCATCGAGGGCTTGCAGCGCTTCCCGGTCAACGTGCGTTATCCGCGTGAGGTCAGGGACTCGGTTGAGAAGCTCCGCCAGCTTCCGATCGTTACGGCCATGGGGGCAACGATCACCCTGGGCACCGTGGCCGACATCCGCATCGAGGACGGGCCGCCCATGCTCAAGAGCGAGAACGCGCGCCTGAATGGCTGGATTTACGTGGACATCCGCGGCCGCGACCTCGGCTCCTTTGTGAAAGACGCGCAGAAGGCCGTGAATGAACAGGTCAAGCTGCCGCCCGGCTACTCCATCGCCTGGTCGGGGCAGTTCGAGTATCTGGAGCGGGCGAGCAAAAACCTGGCGGTGGTGGTGCCTTTTACCCTGGCCATCATCCTGGTGCTGCTCTATCTCACGTTCCGTAACATTGGTGAGGCCGTGCTGATCATGGCAACACTGCCCTTTGCACTCATCGGCGGCTTCTGGCTGATCTATCTCTTGGGCCACAACCTGTCGGTGGCTTCGACGATCGGATTCATCGCGCTGGCGGGCGTGGCGGCCGAATTTGGCGTGGTGATGCTGCTCTACCTCGACCAGGCGGTGAAGCGTCATGAAAAGGAAGGCAAGCTGCGCGACCACAATGACCTGACTGACGCGATCATGGAAGGCGCCGTGCTGCGCGTCAGGCCCAAGGCAATGACCGTGGCCGTGATCATCGCCGGCCTGTTGCCGCTGTTCCTGGGCGAAGGCGCCGGCAGCGAAGTGATGCAGCGCATCGCCGCGCCTATGGTCGGCGGCATGATCAGCGCGCCGCTGCTTTCGATGTTCGTGGTGCCGGCTGCGTATCTGCTGATGCGCAGGCGGCGAATCCGTCTGCCCTGACCTTCCCATGAACAGCGTTTTCGGACTGCCCGTGCTGAGCGAGCCGGTACCCTTGTCCCCCGCTGCGCTGCGGCTGGTGTCTCAAGGCATCACCGCCCTGTGGTCGCGGATTGTCGCGGCGGATGGCCTGGCGGATTCGCGTCCGCTATTGCTCAGCTATGACGTCCACCCCACGCCGCAGGGGCCGGTGCTGATCGAGGTCAACACCAATGCCGGCGGCGTGCTCACCGCCATGCAGGCGGCGCGTGAAGTGAACGAGTGCTGCGGCGACTGGGAGCAGCGCCAGCTCGAGGCGCGGTTGCTTGCCCTGTTCCGGCGCGATCTGCTGGGCGATGACCGGCAGCGCGCAGGCGTGGTCGCGATTGTGGACGATCAGCTCGCCAGCCAGCCACTGCTCGCAGAAATGCAGGCGCTGGCCGCGTTGATGCGGCCCTATGCCGCGGACGTGCGGGTGGTGGATGCAGCAGAGTTGGTCTATACAGCAGGGCGGTTGCGGCAGGGCGACACGCCGATTGACCGGGTGTACTGGCGCAGCACGGATTTTCTGCTGACGGATCCGGCCCACGAGGCGATTCGCCGGGCGCTCGCCGAGGGCGCCATTACGCTGGCGCCAGCTCCGGCGGCGTATCAGGCCATTGCCGACAAACGGCGTTTCGTTGAATGGTCCCGGTCGCCGGAACTGGCGCGCAACGGCGCCGGTGTACTTTCCTTCCGCATCGCGCAGACCGTGCCGATGAGCACGCGCACCCCGGAAGAGTGGTACGCCGAGCGCAACGACTGGGTGTTCAAACCGGCCTCGGGCTACGCCAGTCGCGGCGTGTATGTCGGCAAAAGCGTCAGCCGCCGCAAGCTGGCCGACCTGCCGGCCGCGGACTATCTGGCGCAGCGCTATGCGCCTCATCCGGTCGTGGACCGCAACGGCGGCACGTGGAAGTACGACGTGCGCTTTTTCGCCGATCGTGGCCAGATCATCGGCGCCGCCGCGCGCGTGTTCCAGGGACAAGTGGTCGGCATGCGCACGCCCGGCAGCGGCTATGCGCCCGTCCGCGTGGCCGCGGCGTGCTGCCTGATCGGGGCGCTGGGAACGGCGCAGGCACCGGGCAGAGACTGAAGGGATACAGGGACCTGATACTCTTGCGCCCATGAAGGCTCCTGCCCTTGCACGGTTCTGGCTGATCGCGCTGATTGGCGTATCGGTGTTGTCCGCGCGCGTCAGCGGCATCCATCTGCACCTGTGTCGTGACGGACAAGAGCCCCCGGCCACCGTGCACGTATCCGATGCCGGGATTCACGACGAGCATCACGACCTTGCCGACGAGCAGCACTCGAACGTTGATGTCCTGCTCGATGATGGCCTGGCGAAAACTGCAAAGTCGCTGTTTGACCTTCCTTCGCTTGCCGGACCGACTGCCGTTTCTTTTGTCCTGATTGCCCTTCAGGGGACAGTTTGGACACTGGGGGATCAGTCACTTTCCCGGGCTGTTCGCCGATTCCTGCGACCGCCGCTGCGCGGTCCGCCGACCTCTCCGACCGTGTGAATCGGCAACCCCGCTGAGCCAGCGGGGTTCAGCCGCCCGTTGCGGGCGGCCATTCCGGCGATGGAGAGGTCCCCATGTTCCGTTGTTTCGCGCGCGTATTGCGCGCAGCCGTATTTTTCGGTGCCGCGCTGGCATTGGCGCAAGCGGCAGCGGCCGACGATCCGCAAGCGCCGCTGAGCTTGCGCGAGGCGGTGCGCCTGGCGCTGGAGCGCAATCCCGATCTTCAAACCTTCGCGTTCGAGTTGCGTGCCCAGGACGCGCGCGCACAGCAGGCCGCTCTGCGTCCCGCGCCCGCGCTATCGGTGGATCTCGAGCATGCTTTCGGTACGGGGAATTTCAAGGGCACGGGAGCGGCGGAGACGACGTTCGCACTGTCGCAAGTGATTGAACTGGGCGGCAAGCGCGGCCGCCGTACGGCCCTTGCGGGCTTGGGCCGCGAGACCGTTACCGTGGAACACCGGCACCGGCGCCGAGGTGCAGCGCCCGCCGGCGACGGTCGTGATTGGCGGGATCATCAGCGCCACGCTGTTAAGTCTGCTGGTGCTGCCGGCGCTGTATCGCATGTTCCATCAACGGTCGGCGCCGGCTTAACCGTTCCAGACAGAGGACAGATCAATCCATGAGCACCGACAATCCCCTGCCCCTGCGGCATTTGCACTACTTCCTGAGCCCGCAGCACGGGCAGAACGAAAAGCGCGTCTGGATGGTGATCGCGCTGACCGCCAGCATGATGACCGGCGAGATCGTCGCCGGCATCGCGTTCGGGTCCATGGCGCTGCTCGCCGATGGCTGGCACATGTTCACGCACGCTGGCGCGCTGACGATTTCGGCGCTGGCTTATGGCTATGCGCGCCGGCATGTGAGCGATGCCCGCTTCTGCTTCGGCACCGGCAAGGTCGGTGAACTGGCGGGCTTCACCAGCGCCGTGATCCTGGCGATAATCGCGCTGGCCATCGGCTATGAATCGGTCATGCGCCTGGTGCAACCCGTACCGATCGCCTTCGATCAGGCCATTGCCGTGGCGGTGCTGGGCCTGGTGGTGAATCTTTTGAGCGTGTGGCTGCTGCATGACGGCAGCGGCGAGGGTCATTCCCACCACGCAGGCCATCGTCACGGACACGACGACGTCCATGCCCACGAGCACCGGCACGATCATCCTCATGAACATTCACCGGCCGGCACGCCGGGCGTGCGCGACAGCAATCTGCGCTCGGCTTATCTGCACGTCATCGCCGATGCGGCGACTTCCGTCCTGGCCATCGTCGGCCTGCTGGCGGGCCGGCTCTACGGCCTGGTCTGGATGGACGCGCTGATGGGAATCGTCGGCGCGCTGGTGATTGCGCGCTGGTCCTATGGGCTGCTGCGCGAAGCCGGGGCGGTGCTCCTGGACATGGTGCCGAACCCGGAGCTGGCCAATCGCATCCGTGGAATGATCGAAGCCCACGGCGGACAGGTCTCCGACCTGCACCTCTGGCAAGTCGGGCCCGGTCATTACTCGGTCATCGTTTCCATGACCGGGAATGCAAACCAGCCGCCTTCGTTTTACAAATCCCTGCTGGCCGGCATCGCCGGCATTTCGCATGTCACCGTAGAGATTGAGAGCCCCGTGCCGGGCAGCGCGCGTCCTTAGTCTGCACGAATGCAGACCTTGGAGGTCACTACAAAGGTGTTCCGGTGAATCTGGAGTGCTAGGCTGTTGCTTATGCGCATCTTGAACGTGCTGCTGGTGTTGACCTTGTGGCTAAGCCCGGTGGTTCAGGCTTATGCGCGCACACTGTCGCAGGCGCATTGCCGCGTGCAGGGCCACATCAGCATGACCGCGCCGGATGCCGCGCACGACGCAACACACGCGGCACACCACGGGCAGCCGAGTCCCGATGCGCCAGCTTCACATGAAGGACACGGCGCCGCGCCAAGCGCCAGTGCGGGCGACATCAGTTCTTTTTCAATCACGCCCGCCGTCGGCCATGCCGAGCAGTGCAAATGCGGTTGCCTCTGCGGCCATGTCGGGACCCTTTCTGCCGCAATCCTGTCGGGCTTTTTCTTTGCGGACGCTCCACTGCCCGAGCACTTCGATCTTGTGAGCGAGGCAGCGCCGCCACATGCGGAACATCCCGCTCTCCAACGGCCTCCTGCGGTTCTCTCCTGAATAGCTGAACGAACTCCCGCGCTTGCGCGGGCGTGTTGCTATCGGGCTGCGCGCGCGGCGATACATCTTCGGCGCAGCTTCACGGAGAAGAACGATGGGATGGATTCATTCCTCAGGCCGGTTCCTGCGATGCCTGCTGACGGCACTCACCATTGCAGCCACCGGCTGCGCATCACTGCCGCCGGGCCAAGGGCGCGATGAAGTGGCGTCGCTGGTCGCGGCGCGCGGCCGCGCGCTGGAACAGCGCGACGACACCGACGCAAAAAAGTGGGTGGCCGAACGGCTAGCGCAGCCGCTGGATGCCGATGCCGCCGTGCAGATCGCGCTGGCCCAGAATCCGCGGCTGCGCGGCGAATATGCGCGGCTCGGTATCGCCAGCGTCGAGGTTTATGAGGCCGGGCGGCTGTCGAATCCAAGGCTGTCTGCCTCGATCCTGTTCTCCAGCGAGGCGGGGGCGGCCGATCAGGTCACTTTCGGACTGGCACAGAGTTTCACCAGCCTGCTGCTGCTCGGAACGCGCAGCCGGCTGGCCTTTGGTGAGTTCGAGCGCGTGCAGCAGTCGGTGGGCGCAGAGATTCTGAATCTGGCAGCGGAAACCGAAGCGGCATTCTTTAAGCTGGCCGGCGCGCAGCAACTGGAGAAAATGCGCGCCGCCGTGACCAGGGCGGCCCAGGCTTCAGCCGACCTGGCGCAACGCTTCTTCGACGCCGGCAACATCACGCGACTGGAACTGAGCCGCGAGCAGGCGGCAGCCTCGCAGGCGCGGGTGGATCTGCTCGAAGCAGAAGCCGGCGTCGCGGCAGCCCGCGCCAACCTGAACGAGCTGATGGGATTGAACGGCGGCGTTGCGCGCTGGTCCGTCGCGTCCGGCTTGCCCGCACCTTTGGCCAAAGAGGATGAGCTGCCGGAGCTGTTGCGACTGGCGGGTGAATCGCGGCTCGATCTGCTCGCAGCGCGCAAGGAAGTGGATTTGCTCGCCGGCAGTCTGGGCCTGACGCGCCGCTTTCGTTATCTGGGCGAAATGGAAGTCGGCGTGGAAACCGAGCGCGAAACCGACCGTTCGCGCATCACCGGACCGACTTTCTCCTGGGAGCTGCCGCTGTTCAGCCAAGGCCAAGGCGCCGTCGCCCGGGCGCAGGCGCAAATGCGAGGCGCGGAGGGACGCTTGCAGGAACTGGAAATCGCCGCCAGCAACGCCGTGCATCTCGCCAGCCTGCGGGTCGCCAATGCCAAATCGCGGGCGGAAAACTATCGCACCTCACTGGTCCCGCTGCGCGAGCAGATCGTCGCGCGCTCGCAGGAGGAGGTGAATTACATGCTGATCGGCCAGTTCGAACTGCTGCGCGCCAAGCAGGAGGAATACGACGCCTACCAGGGTTATCTCGAAGCGGTGAGCGATTACTGGGTCACGCGCGCCGAACTGGCGCGTGAAGTCGGCACGCGCCTGCCGAGTAGCGCGCAGGCGACACCGGAAGTGCTGGACGCCGGGGAACTGACGCGGCCTAAAGGCGGCGGCATGCAAATGAACCATGAAGGTATGCAGATGGACGACTCCCGCGATGACATGGAGGGCATGGACCACGACATGCCGGGCATGGAGAAATCCGGCGACGACATGAAGGGCATGAAATCTGCGCCGACAAAAGACGCAGCGCCCGCGATGCCGCCACCGCGCAAGGGTGAGGGGCGCTCCGATATGCCGACCGGCATGGAGTCGCACATCCCTGAGCCGGCCCCGAAGAAATCAGACGAATCCGACGCGAAGCAACACGGAGACCACTAATGATCACGCGACGCAAATTGCTATCAATGACCGGCGCCGGCGGACTCGCCGGGCTGGGAGCGCTGCTCGCGCGCCGAGCCAGCGCCCAGCATGAAGGGCACGACATGAAAAACATGCCGGGCATGAAGGACACGCCGAAAACCGACGAGCCGCCACCGCCCACGCTTGCGAAAACCGGCGCTTACACGCCGGTGCGCACGCTCAACGGCTGGACGTTGCCCTACAAGATGAAAAACGGCGTAAAGGAATTTCATCTAGTCGCCGAAGAAGTCGAGCACGAGTTCGCGCCGGGCTGCGTGGCCAAATGCTGGGGCTACAACGGCACCACGCCAGGACCGACGATTGAAGCGGTGGAAGGTGACCGCGTGCGCATCTTCGTCACCAACCGCCTGAAGGAGCACACCACCATCCACTGGCACGGCTTGTATCTGCCCAGCGGCATGGACGGCGTCGGCGGCCTCAGTCAACCTCACATCAAGCCCGGTGAGACTTTCGCCTACGAGTTCACGCTCAGGCAGCACGGCACGCACATGTATCACCCGCACGCCGACGAGATGGTGCAGCTCGCCGTGGGGATGATGGGCATGTTCATCATCCATCCGAAGAACGGCGAGCCCAACCGGATTGATCGCGACTACTGCTTCCTGCTGCACAACTGGGCGCTGCATCCGGGCACTTACCGGCCTGACCCTTCGATCATGACCGACTTCGATCTGTGGACGTTCAATTCCAAGGTGTTCCCGGCGATTGACTCGCTGGTGGCGCGCACCGGGGAGCGCGTGCGCATCCGCATCGGTAACCTTTCGATGCACGAGCATCCCATGCACCTGCACGGCGTGCAGTTCTGGGTCACTGGCGGCGACGGCGGGCGGTTGCCGCGCAATCTGTGGCGGACGGAGGTCACCGAAATTGTCGGCGTCGGGCAGATGCGCGACATCGAGTTTGTGGCCATCGCCGGCGACTGGGCCTTTCACTGTCACAAATCGCACCACACCATGAACGCGATGGGCCACGGCGTGCCGAACACCCTCGGCGTGGACCAGTCGGGCATCGAGAAAGAGATCCGCTCGATGCTGCCGGGCTACATGGCGATGGGCGAAGCCGGCATGGCCGAGCACCAGGGCCACACGAATATGGGCCATATGCAGGGCCCCGAGAACACCCTGCCGATGATGATGGGCAAGGGCCCGTTCGGAAACCTGGAAATGGGCGGCATGTTTACGGTGGTGAAAGTGCGCGACGACCTCGCCACCGGCGATTACCGCGAGCCCGGTCCGTATCGCAATCCCAAAGGCACGGTCGCCTGGCGCACCAGCGCAGACCCCGACTTTGGCAAGCCAGCGCGGCGCGCGCGTCCGCCCTCGCTCGAAGCACCGCGCTACACACCCAAACCCAAGCCCCATAGCGACCACTAAAGCCCCATAACGAGGAGCACCCATGAAAATCCTGCTGACCATCCTGCTCACCCTGCTGGCCGCTCTGGCCATTGGCGCCGGCCTCATCCACGGCGGCGGCCTGACCAACTTTGCCGCCGACGAACCGCACGCGGCGATGATCAATGGCGTGATCGCATTCACCCGCGAACGCTTCATCGCATCGCGCAGTGCAGACCTCGAAGTGCCTGACCTCGACGACCCGCAACGAATTGCCGACGGCGCGGCGCACTACGTGCCGATGTGCTCCGGCTGCCACCTGGGGCCGGGCACGCAGGACACCGAAATCCGCCGCGGCCTGTATCCGCAGCCGCCCAACCTGGCGCGACCGGCCGGCCATGCCGGCGGCCACGATCATTCAGACATGGAAGTGTCTGCGCGGCGCCAGTTCTGGATCGTCAAGCACGGCATCAAGATGACCGGCATGCCGGCCTGGGGGACCACGCACGACGACGAGGCCATCTGGGGACTGGTCGCTTTTTTGCAGAAGCTGCCTGAGCTCTCGCCGCAGGAATACGCCGCGCTCGTCGCTGCCAGCGAGGGCCACTCGTACGCCGCAGCCGGCGGCGACCGCGAGCCTGGCAAAGCGAAGCCACACGATGACGCACCCGGCGCACCGCCGCATAAACACTGATCTCACCACCAGGAGAAAACCCATGCGTGTGTTCTTTTTGGTTGCACTGCTCGCGGCGCTGTCGGCCTGCACTTCGAATGTGCGGCAGCGGGACCCGGCGGCGGCGTTGAACGTGGTTCGCGCCTTCCAGGCGGCGCTGGTACAGGGCGACGAGGCGGCCGCGCGTCAACTGCTGGCGCCGGAAGCGCTGATCTACGAGTCCGGCGGCATGGAAACGCGCGAGCAGTACGCGTCCGGACACCTGAAGGGCGACATGGCCTTCCTGAAGGCCGTGCAACTGCAGACGCTGGAGCAGACGCAGACCCCGAGCGGCGATCTGGCCGTGGTGAGCACGCGCTCGCGCATCAGCGGCGAGTACAAGGGCAAACCCGTGGACCTGCTCAGCACGGAGACCATGGTGCTGAAGCGCGGCCCCGAGGACTGGAAGATCGTGCACATCCACTGGTCCTCGCGTCCGGCGTCGAAGGCGCATTGAGGCGCTCATGAGCGTTGCCCGTATCGCGCCGGCCGAACTGGCGCGGCGGCTGGCGGGGCCGTTGCTGCTGCTGGACGTGCGGCGTTCGGAGGCATTCCGCCGCCAGCCCGAAGGGATCGCCAACGCCGTACCGGTGGTGCTCGACGAACCCGCTGCGCTGATTCCGGACCTGCCCAGGGAGTCACCCGTCGTGGCCTACTGCCTGTGTTCCGGCCAGGCCTCCAGCACCCGCGTCGCGCTGTGGCTGCAGGCCGCCGGCTACACGAACGTGTCGGTGCTGGACGGCGGCCTTCCCGGATGGAAAGCGCAGAATCTCCCGCTGTCGCCCGTCCGGATCGACGATCGCCGTCGCATCACCCGCTGGATCCCGGCGCCGAGGCCGGCCGCCGAACGGGGCCGCCTGATCGCCGAAACCTCCTTCCTCGCCGGCGAGCAACTGCCACTGCGGCGCGACATGACCGTGCTGTTCGTGGACATGGTGGACTCCACCCGGCTGCTGTTTACCCACACGCCCGAGGACGTGCTTCGCCTGGTTCAGGGTTTCATGGAAATTGTCGTGAACATCGCCGTGCAACATTGCGGCGACGTGCACGACTTCGAAGGGGATGGCGCGATGCTCTACTTCGCCGGCCCCGGCGAAGCTGTCCCCGCCGCCTTCAACCTTCGCGCGGCGCTGGATGCCAGGCGCCACTGCGAACCGGACCTCCCGCAGGCACGCATGGCGCTGGATGCGGGGCCGCTCGTGGTCGGTTACGTCGGCGCGCAGGAGCGGCGCTCGCTGTCGTTCATCGGCCCCAGCGTCAACGCCGCCGCCCGCATTCTCAAACTCGCGCCGCCGGGCGGCATCGCCGCCACCGAGGGCATCGTGCGCCACGCCGAGCGCACAGACCCTGATCTCGCGGCCCGCTTCCGCGCCCTGCCCGAGCCCCAGGCCCTCAAGGGCTGGAACGAGCCGGTCACCATCTTCGTCGCCGCGGGCAATGGCCCGGCATCCCCGCAACACGCCGGGCAGGCCAGCGTGTCCGCGCGGCATGGCGAACACCCTGGAGAATGAGCATGTCCGACCGCTACGTTCCCGCCCTTGGTTTCCGCTTCCTGACACCGCTGTACGACGCCGTCCTGCGGGTGACGACGCGCGAGCGAACGTTCAAGCAGGCGCTGCTCGACCAGGCCGGACTTGTTTCGGGGCAGGACGTGCTCGATCTGGCCTGTGGCACCGGGACACTGACGATGTGGGCGAAGCAACGCGCGCCCGGATTGCGGCTCACGGGTCTGGATGGCGATCCGGAAATGCTCGCGCGCGCGCGCGCCAAGTCGCGGAGCGCCGGAATGGAGATCGCTTTTGACGAAGGTCTTTCGACCACCCTGCCCTACGAGGATCGCCGCTTCGATCGGGTCCTGTCGAGCCTGTTCTTTCACCATCTGGACCGCGACAGCAAACAGCGTTCGCTCGGGCAGGCGTTCCGGGTGCTCAAGCCCGGCGGGGAATTGCACGTGGCCGACTGGGGTCGCGCGGCCAATCCGCTGATGCGCGCAGCGTTCCTGTCGATCCAGCTGCTGGACGGGTTCGGGAACACGGCCGACAACGTGCAGGGGCTGTTGCCCGAATTCATGCGCGCGGCCGGCTTTGCGGAGGTTGCGGAAGCGCAGCGGTTCTCCACGATGTGGGGAACCTTGTCACTGTACCGGGCGGTCAGGCCTGACGATGGGCTCAACGGCGGCAGCCGTTCCCACGCGCGTCGACCTGCGTCAACGCCGGGGCCGGTGGCATGATTCGGCATGCCCCACGACCACTCCGCGCATGACACGAACTACGCCCCCGCCATCCGGCGGGTGCTGTGGATCACGCTGCTGCTGAATCTCGCGGTCTGCGCGGTCAAGGCCGCGGTGGGGTTCACGACGGGTTCGCTCGCGGTGCTGGCCGACGCGCTGCACAGCCTGACCGACGGCGCCAACAACGTGCTCGCCCTGACCGTCACGCACTGGTCGGCCGAGCCGCCGGACCGCGAGCACCCCTACGGCCACCAGAAGTTCGAGGCGCTGGGGGCGCTGGGCATCGCCGCGCTGCTCGGCATCGCCTGCTTCGAGGTGGTGCAGGCCGCCGTCGAGCGCCTGCTCGCCGACGCGCCGCGCATCGTCGCGATGGACGCGCCATCGCTTGGGCTGCTGGTGCTGGTGCTGGCCGTGAACGTGTTCGTGGCGCTGTACGAGCGGCGCGCGGGACGGCGCTACAACAGTCCGCTGCTGCTGGCCGACGCGCACCATACCTTCGGCGACATCTGGATCACGGTCGGCGTGCTGGTCGGCGCCGCCGGCGTGCTGCTGCTCGGCTGGCAGTGGCTCGACGTCGCCCTGGCCGTGCCGGTGGCGACCGCCGTGCTCTGGAGCGGCTGGAAAGTGCTGCGCGGCAACCTGCCCTGGCTGGTCGACGCCATCGCGATCGCGCCCGAGTCGATCCAGCAGCTGGCGCTATCGGTGCCGGGTGTCGTGGACTGCCACGAGGTGACCTCGCGCGGCCTGATCGGCCGGCAGGTGTTCGTCGAGATGCACCTGATCACCAGCGCCAAGGACGTCGAGACTTCGCACCGCATCACCGAAGAGATCGAGCGCCTGCTCGAGGAGCGCTTCGGCCCGGTGCACGCGACGATCCACGTCGAGCCGGAGTCTTACGCGGAGCGCTAGCCGCAGGCGGCCTCCGCCGCCGCGCGCATCAGCGCGCGCGCCTTGTTCATCGTTTCCTCCCACTCGGCCGCGGGTTGGGAGTCGGCCACCACGCCGGCACCGGCCTGCACGTGGACCTTGCCGTCCTTGATCACGGCAGTGCGGATCGCGATCGCCATGTCCATGTTGCCGTCCCACGAGAGGTAGCCCACGGCGCCGCCGTAGATGCCGCGCTTGACCGGCTCGAGCTCGTCGATGATCTCCATCGCGCGCACTTTCGGCGCGCCGGTCAGCGTGCCGGTCGGGAAGGTCGCCGCCAGCGCGTCGAGGGCGTCGAGCCCGGAGCGCAGCGTGCCGGTGACGTTGGAGACGATGTGCATGACGTGGCTGTAGCGCTCGATCGCCATCTTCTCGGTCACCTTGACCGAGCCGGTCTCGGCCACGCGGGACACATCGTTACGGCCGAGGTCGATCAGCATCAGGTGCTCGGCGATCTCCTTCGGGTCCGCCAGCAACTCGCGCTCGTTGGCGAAGTCCTCGGCGTCGGTCGCACCGCGCTTGCGCGTGCCGGCGAGCGGCCGCACGGTCACGGTGCGCTCCTCGACGCGCACCAGCGGCTCCGGCGATGAGCCGACGATGTGATGGTCGTCGAGGTGCAGGTAAAAAAGATATGGCGACGGGTTGAGCCGGCGGATCGCGCGGTACAGCGCGATCGGCGGCGCCTTGAACGGCGCCGACAGCCGCTGCGACGGCACCACCTGCATCGCATCGCCGGCGGCGATGTAGGACTTGATGCGATCCACCGCGCTGTGGAAATCCCTCTGCGAGAACCCCGACCTGAAGCCGCCGGCCTTGCCGTCGCGTCGGCGCGCCGGGGCTTTCAGCGGGCGCCGCAGCGCCGCCTCGATTGCATCGAGACGTTTGCCGGCGCGCTTGAGGTCGGCCTTCGACGCGGGGTCGGCCTGCACGCACAGCGTCAGCGTCGCGCGCAGGTTGTCGAACACGACCAGCTCGTCGGAGCGCATCAGCAGGATGTCCGGCGTGCCGAGCGGATCGGGCTTGCCGCCCTTCAGGCGCTTCTCGAGTTTGGGCTCGAAGTAGCGCACGCAGTCGTAGCCGAAGTACCCGACCAGGCCGCCCGCCAGGCGCGGCAGCCCGGGCACGTGCTGCACGCGATGGCGTGCGGCGTATTCCCGCAGCCAGGGCAGCGGGTCGCCCAGCGTGGTCTGCTCGACAACCTTGCCGTCGCGACGTACCTCCGCGCGCCGTCCGTACACGCGCAGCACCTCGCGGCTGGGCAGGCCGATGAACGAGTAACGGCCGAAGCGCTCGCCACCCTGGACCGATTCCAGCAGGCAGGTGTACGGGCCGTTGGCGAGCTTGAGATAGGCGCCGACCGGGGTGTCAAGATCGCCGGGCAGCTCGCGCGTCAGGACGATGCGGTTGTGCGAAGTCAGTTTCTTACCCGGGCCAGCTTCTCGCGCATGGCCTTGATCGTGGCCTTATAGTCCGGGGTGCCGAAGATCGCCGAGCCGGCGACGAAGGTGTCGGCGCCGGCGCGCGCGATCTCGCCGATGTTGTCGACCTTCACGCCGCCGTCGATCTCGAGGCGGATGTCGCGGCCGCTCTGGTCGATCAGCTGGCGCGCCTCCGCCAGCTTGGCCAGCGCCGAGTGGATGAAGCTCTGGCCGCCAAAACCGGGGTTGACCGACATGATCAGCACCATGTCGACCTTGTCGAGCACGTACGGCAGGGAGTCCAGCGGCGTACCGGGGTTGAACACCAGCCCGGCCAGGCAGCCGGCCGACTTGATCGCCTGCAGCGAGCGGTCGATGTGGCGCGTCGCCTCCGGATGGAACGTGATGATGCTGGCACCGGCCTTGGCGAACGCCTGCGCGATCGCGTCCACCGGCTCGACCATCAGGTGCACGTCGAGCGTCGCCTTGACGCCGGCCTTGCGCAGCGCCTCGCACACCACCGGACCGAACGTCAGGTTCGGCACGTAGTGGTTGTCCATCACATCGAAGTGGATCAGGTCGGCGCCGGCGTCGAGCACGGCGTTGACCTCCTCGCCCAGGCGCGACAGGTCGGCCGACAGGATGCTCGGCGCGATGCGGAATTCGTGCGGGCTCAGCGTGCTCATCGGGCGCGCATTATAGGGGACGCACACCTTTTCCACCCCTTGAGGAAGCGCTCGGAAGGCGCGGGAGAAAAGATGTGCGTCCCCTTTTTGTTCGCTAGAGTGGCCGCCTTTTCCGGAGCCCTGCGCGTGGGAATCGCCCTGACGCTGCACCTGCTCGCCGCGACCGTCTGGGTCGGCGGCATGTTCTTCGCGTTCGTGTGCCTGCGTCCCGCCGCCGCCCACCTCGACCCTTCGCACCGCATGAGACTGTGGGCGGACGCGCTGACCGCCTTCTTCCGCTGGGTCTGGATCTGCATCGCCGTGCTGCTGGCCACCGGCTTGTGGATGACCTTCAAGGTGCTCGGCGGGTTCAAGGGCGCCGGCCTGCACGTACATCTGATGCTCGGCGCCGGCGTGCTGATGATGCTGCTCGCCGCGCACGTGTTCTTCGCCCCGCTCAGGCGCCTGCGAGCCGCCGTGGCCGCAAGCCACTGGGCGGACGCCGGCAAGGCGCTGGGCCAGGTCCGCGCGTTGATCGCGGTGAACCTGCTGCTGGGCCTGGCCGTGGTCGCGATCGCGGGCGGCGGCCGGTACTTCCTGCCGGCCCTGCCATGAGCGCGTTGCAGGACTCGAGCCTGCGCAGCGTGCCGCGCGTGCACCGCGGCAAGGTGCGCGACATCTACGCGCTCGGCAACCAGCACCTGCTGATCCTCACGACCGACCGGCTGTCGGCCTTTGACGTGATCCTGCCGCGGCCGATCCCCGGCAAGGGCGCGGTGCTGACCGCGGTCACCGAGTTCTGGATGAAGCGCTTCGCGCCGATCATCCCGAACCATCTCGCGCCCGACGTGCGCCTGTCCCACTACCTGCAGCCGGATGAGCTGGCGCAGTGCGCGGGCCGCGCTGCGGTGGCCAAGAAGCTCAAGGCGCTGCCGATCGAGGCAGTCGTGCGCGGCTACCTGATCGGTTCGGGCTGGAAGGACTACCAGAAGACCGGCAAGGTCTGCGGCATCGCCCTGCCCAAGGGACTCGCCCTCGCGCAGCAACTGCCGGAAGCGATCTTCACGCCGGCCGACAAGGCGCCGGTCGGCCAGCACGACGAGAACATCGCTTACGCCGAGGTCGAGCGCAGGCTGGGCCCGAAGCTCGCCGCGCAGTTGCGCGACGTCGCGCTGCGCCTGTACCGGGAGGCCGCCGAGTACGCGCGCGACCGCGGCATCATCATCGCGGACACCAAGTTCGAGTTCGGGGTCGATGAGGAAGGACGGCTGCACCTGATCGACGAGGTGCTGACGCCGGACTCCTCGCGCTTCTGGCCGGCCGACACCTACCGCGTCGGCACCAGCCCGCTGAGCTTCGACAAGCAGTTCGTGCGCGACTGGCTCGAGACACTGGACTGGAACAAGCAGGCGCCCGGGCCGATGCTGCCGGACGACATCGTCGAAAAGACCGCGGCCAAGTACCGCGAGGCGCAGCGCCGCCTGACCGGGGTGTCGTAGGAGCGCCTTAAGGCGCGATAATCACCGCGGGGCGACCGGGAGGCCAGCACATGCGGATCAAGATGGAAATCGACATGAAGCCCGAGGAGCTGCAGCGCTTCCTCGGCCTGCCCGACGTCGCCGCGATGCGCGAGGAACTGATGCAGTTCATCAAGGAGCGCGTCGCGGCCGATCCCGCCGGCTTCCTGCTCGACAACCTCGAGCAGCTGCGCAAGAGCCGGCCGGTGCGCCGGCTGCTCTACGGCACGCGTTCGACCCGCGAGGACGGCAACTCCTAGCGCGCGGTCCCTACCGGCGCAGGGCGCAGGTCGGTCAACACGCTGTGCAGCAGCGCGAGGCGCTCACGCTGGTCCAGCGTCAGGCGCACGCGGGTCTCGGGCAGCAGGTCGACCTGCGCCCGCACCAATTCGACCAATCCGCGGGACTCCCGCGCGACCGCAAGGCGCTCGCGCAGCTCCGCCCAGTGGCCGCCGAGGGCGTCGAGCTCGTGCCTCAGCACGCAGGTCGCGCCGTCGACCACACGCGCCAGGTAGGCCTGCCGGCTGGTCGGCCGGTTCGTCGACAGCACTCTCCTGACCATTTCGCTCTCCCTGTCCCCGGCTGGCGCCGGCTTTCCCCGGCTGGCGCCGGGGGCTATCCCCGGCTGGCGGCTCCGCTTTGCTCGCCGCCACCGGGGATATGTCCCACGCGCGTTGCAGCGCTTGCCAGACCCGGCAAAGAACCGAGCCGCGCGTGGGCATAAAAAAGGGGCCGGTTTCCCGGCCCCTTCGTGACTCACCGCACGCGCGGTGCCTGCGTGCCGTTAGGCAGCGGCAACCGTCGCGACAACCTTGCGCGCCTTCTTGGCGGCCGGCTTGCGGATCTGCTTGCCCTGGATGCTGGCAGTGATGCCCTGGTAGCCGGTCTTGGCGACCTTGGCCAGCTTCTCGCCGGTCTTGGTCACGGTCTCGACCGTCTCGTTGAACGCGCCGACGATCGTCTCGCGGCCTTCCGGCAGGAACTCGACCGGCGACTTGGCGACGGCCACGAGGCCGGCGGCAACCGCTTTGTCGAAGCTCTGCTTGCCCGAGGTGTACAGGTCCTTCGCGGCGGCGGTCTGAACCGCAACCACGCCCTGCACGCCCTCGACCACGATCTCGTTGGCGGCCTTCAGCGTCTTCAGCGACACCTTGGCGACATCCTGCGAGCGCTCGCCAACCAGCTCGAGGCGATCCTGGACTTCCTTCACAGCCTTCTCGATGTTCATTTCAAATCTCCGTAAGTTGTTGAACTGTTTACAAATTCTTTCTGATACTGCTGCGATGCAGCAAACCGTGAGCGCACTGTAATTGCTGCGGTGCACAATGTCAACGCAGGGGGTGGGCCGAACCGACGAACGGCGGAGTCGGACGGTATCCTACGGGCCGGTGCCCCACCCTCCGGAGTCTGCGGCGTGATTCCCCTTTGGCTGGCCAAGCTGCGCGAGACCCTGTGGGGCGAGCACGAGGCGCTGACCCGATTCCAGCACGAGCTGCGCCTGGCCGGCCGCTACCTCTACACGCTGTCGCGCGACCTGCTCGACGGCCAGATCAGCATGCGGGCGATGAGCCTGGTCTACACGACCCTGCTGTCGCTGGTGCCGCTGCTGGCGCTGGCGTTCTCGCTGCTCAAGGGCGTTGGCGCCCATAACAACCTGCAGCCGGTGCTGCAGGAGTTCCTGGCGCCGCTCGGGCCACAGGGCGCGGACCTGGCGCGCAACATCATCGCGTTCGTCGAGAACATCAAGGTCGGCGTGCTTGGCGCGTTCGGCGTGGTGCTGCTGATCTACACCGTGCTGTCGATGATCCAGAAGATCGAGGACGCCTTCAATTACAGCTGGCGGGTCGAGACCCGCCGGCGCCTCGGCCAGCGCATCGGCGAGTACCTGTCGCTGCTGCTGGTCGGCCCCATCGCGATCTTCGCCGCGCTCGGCATGACCGCCACCGTGATGAGCAGCAGCTTCGTCGCCAAGGTCGCCCAGATCGAGCCGATGGGCGCGATGTTCTATGTGCTGGGGCGCCTGATCCCGTACTTCGTGATCGTTGGCCTGTTCACGTTCCTGTACACCTTCATCCCGAATACGCGCGTGCGCCTGCGCGCGGCGTTCGGCGGCGGCCTGCTGGCCGGCTTCCTGTGGCAGTCGGCGAGCCTGGGCTTCGCCTCGTTCGTGGCGAATTCGCCGGACTACAACGTCATTTACTCCGGCTTCGCGATCGTGATCCTGGCGCTGATCTGGCTGTACGTCGGCTGGCTGATCCTGCTGGTCGGCTGCCAGCTGGCCTACTACCTGCAATACCCCGAGCGCCTCACGCCGACACGCATCGCGCCGCAGATGTGGGGCCGCGCCACCGAGCTGCTCGGCTTGCAGATCGTGGCGATGGTCGGGCGCCGGTTTCTCAACGGCGAGCCGCCGCTGACGGTGGAACAGTTGCACCGCGAGCTGTCGGCCATTCCCGACCACATCGAGCGGGTGGTCGAGGTGCTGCTGCACCACGGCGTACTGGCGGAGAGCGGCGCCCAGGGCCGCCAGCTGCTGCCCAAGCGCGACCTGGAGTCGGTGACGCTGGCCCAGCTCTGGCTGCTGTTGCGCGAAGGGGTCGAGGGGCGGCGCGCCGCCGTCGACGCCGGAGCGCGTGAGCTGGTGGACTCGGTCGAGGCGGACTTCGCGCAGGCCGCCGGCCGTCAGACCATCCGCGAGTGGCTGGCGCCGAAGGGCTGAACAGCTAGCGCCGCGTCGCGGCCTGCACCGCCGCCACCAGCGCGCCACTGCGCACTTCGCGGCGCACGGCTTCCATGTAGCCGTACAACACGGTGTCGCGCTCGATGAACGGCACGTGCCGGCGCACGGCGGCGTACGCCGCGGCAGTGCCGCGGCCGAGCTTCGCATCCGCGCCGGCGTGCGGCCGGCGGAAGTCGATTCCCTGCGCCGCCGTCATCAGCTCGATCGCGACGATGCCCTCGACGTTGTCGAGGATCTGGCGCAGTTTCAGGCCCGCGGTCACGCCCATGCTGACGTGGTCCTCGACGTTGGCCGAGGTCGGGATCGTGTCGACGCTGGCCGGGTGCGCCAGCACCTTGTTCTCGGTCGCCAGCGCCGCGGCCGTGTACTGCACGATCATGAAGCCGGAGTTCAGGCCACCCTCGCGCGTCAGGAACGCCGGCAGCACGCTCTTGTTCGACGCCTCGTCGGTCAGGCGCATGATGCGCCGCTCGGAGATGTTGCCGAGCTCGGCCACCGCGAGGCCGAGATAATCCATCGCGATCGCCAGCGGCTCACCGTGGAAATTGCCGCCGGAGATGACTTCGACCTTGCCGGTCCTGTCGTCCACAAACAGCAGCGGGTTGTCGGTGACCGAGTTCAGCTCGATCTCGAACACCCAGCGCGCGTAGGCAATCGCGTCGCGCACCGCGCCGTGCACCTGCGGGATGCAGCGCAGCGTGTAGGCGTCCTGCACGTTGTCGCTGTCGCTGCGCCGCACGTAGCCGCTGCCCTCGAGCAACGCGCGCAGGTAGGCCGCGCACTCGATCTGGCGCGGGAACGGCCGCAGCTTGTGGAGCCTCTCATCGAACGCGGCCGCCGTGCCGTTCAGCGCCTCGAGCGACAGGCAACCGGCGACGTCCGCCGCCTGCGACAGCGCTTCCGCCCGCAGCGTTTCCAGCACGCCCAGCGCGCACATCACCGAGGTGCCGTTGGTCAGCGCCAGCCCTTCCTTGGCCGCGAGTGTCAGCGGCTTCAGGCCCGCGGCCGCCAGCGCCTCGGACGATTTCTGCACACGGCCGCCGTGCTCGACCTCGCCTTCGCCGATCAGCGGCAGCGCCATGTGCGCGAGCGGGGCGAGGTCACCGCTGGCGCCGAGCGAGCCCTTCTCGGGAATCACCGGGTGCAGGCCGCGATTGAGCATCTCGAGCAGCAGTTCGAGCGTCTCGACCCGCACGCCGGAGTTGCCGCGCGCCAGCGTGTTGGCGCGGATCAGAATGATTGCGCGGGTGGCGGCGACGTCGTAGGGCTTGCCGACGCCGACGGCATGGCTGACCAGGATGTTGCGCTGGAGCTGCTCGACCTGGTCCGGCGGAATCACGCGATCCTTGAATGCGCCGAAGCCGGTGGTGATGCCGTAGGCGATGCGCCCTTCCTTGAGCAGGCGCTGCACGCCATCCGCGGCGCGCTGCACGGCGA
>JBOICR010000264.1:0-5935 GCA_050740195.1 Nevskiaceae bacterium
GAGCCGTGGTGCGCGGTGACGTGCTCCTCGCCGATGCGCTCGGCGATCTGCTTGGCGGCGCGCTCGGCCAGGCGCCGCTGGTTGACGAAAATCAGCGTCGTGCGGTGCGCCCGCGTGAGCTCGGCCAGGCGGTCATACAGCTCGCCCCAGACTTCGTTCGACATGACCGTTTCGAGCGGCGACTTGGGCAGCTCGAGCGCGAGGTCGCGCTCGCGGATGTGGCCGGTGTCGACGATGGTGCACGCCGCATCGCGTGCGCCAACGAGGAACCGCGCCATGTCCTTCACCGGCTTGACCGTCGCCGACAGGCCGATGCGCACCGGCGACGTGCCGCCGGCGTCGGCAATCAGCGCCTCGAGACGCTCCAGCGACAGCATCAGGTGCGCGCCGCGCTTGTTGCCGGCCAGCGCGTGCAGCTCGTCGACGATGACTGTGCGCACGCGCGACAGCATCTTCCGGCCCGAGTCCGAGGTCAGCAGGATGTACAGCGACTCCGGCGTGGTGACGAGGATGTGCGGCGGCGTGCGGCGCATGCGCTCGCGCTCGGACTGCGGAGTGTCGCCGGTGCGCACCGCGTCGCGGATGGCGACGTCCGGCAACCCCAACTCCAGCAGCCGGTCACGGATGCCGGACAGCGGCTGCTGCAGGTTCTTCTGGACGTCGTTCGACAGCGCCTTGAGCGGCGAGACGTACAGGACATGGACCTCGTCGGCGAGACCCTTGGCGAGCCCCTCGACCACCAGCGCATTGATTGCGGAGAGGAACGCCGCCAGCGTCTTGCCCGAGCCGGTCGGCGCCGTGATCAGCGCATGGCCGCCGCCCGCGGTGACCGGCCATGCCCGCGCCTGGGCTTCAGTCGGCGCGCCGAAGCGCCCGCTGAACCAGCCGGCGACGGCCGGATGGAACACCTCGGGCACGGGCTGGGTCATGGTTTGCCCATTTTCGCACGGGCACCGGCTCACCCGATGAGCCTCTAGAATGGCCCGGCATGAACGAGGCGCTGCTGTTCTCCCTGTCCACCCTGGCCACGCTGTTCTTCGTGGTCGATCCGATGGCGGCCGCGCCGATGTTCATCACCATGACGGCCAACGACTCGGCCGAGCACAAGCGCCGCACCGCGTTCCGGGCATCGCTCGGCACCTTCGTCACGCTGGCGCTGTTCGCCGCCATCGGCGGCTGGATCTTCAAGCTGCTCGGCATCTCGCTGGGCGCTTTCCAGATCGCCGGCGGCATGCTGCTGTTCCTGCTGGCCGTCGACATGCTGCGCGCCGAGCGCTCGCGCCAGCGCACCTCGCCCGAGGAAGAGCACGAGGGCGTGGACAAGCCCGACGTCTCGTTGTTCCCGCTGACGATCCCGATGCTGGCCGGGCCGGGCTCGATCTCGACCGTGATGCTGCTGATGTCGCGCGTCGAACACTACTGGCACTACGGCGTGATCATGGGATCGATCACGATCACCGCGATCGGCTCCTATTACGTGCTGCGCGGCGCGACCTGGCTGGAGAAGCGCCTCGGCCAGACCGGCATCAACGTCATGCAGCGCGTGATGGGCCTGATCCTGGCCGCGATCGCCGTGCAGTTCGTGGTCGACGGCATCCGCGCCGTGTTGCCCGGCCTCGCGGCCGCGCTCAAGGCCTGACGTCGATCACGAGGCTCTGCACCGAGCGGCCGATCGGTCCCCGCTCGTCGAGCAGCCGCGTGTCGGCGAGGCCGACGCCCCGCTCCTGCGGGATGGTGCGCGCGTCCAGGCACACCCACTCGCCTTCCGGCGGCCGGTGCAGGTAGACCGTCAGGTCCGGGTTCACGAACGTGTGCTGGTGCGGTTTCAGCACCATGCTGACGCCGTTGCCGGAGTCGGCCGCGACCATCACGCGCTGCAACGGGGACGGCGCCTCGCCCTCGATCAGCGGGTGGCGCATGCGCAACCACATCGCCACGCGGCCCGAGCCGAACTCGCCGCGCGCCAGGCGCAGCTCCATCGCGGTGTGATAACCGACATCGCCTGTGAGGAACGGGAACGCGAACGGCTCGCTGCGGGCCGGCGACGGCACCGGCTCGTCCACCGGATCACCCTTCGCCGGAAGATCGAGATGCAGGGTCCGGATGCACAGCGCGTGCGCGCGTGCCAGCGGTGTCGCGTTCTCGCCGAGCAGGTCGGCGGTCAGCCACTGGACCTTGCGGCCGGCACGCAACGGCAGCACGGTGACCCCGAACGTTGCGATCGGCAACGGCCTGAGGATCTCGACGGTCAGCCGCGCCACCTCCATCTGCGGCGGCAGGCCGCGCTCGATCACCGCCGCGATCAAGGCCGACGGCGGGCCCGCGTGCTGGTGGTCGGGGCTCCAGGGTCCGCGCGTCAGCTCGGTCGCGCGATATCCCCGGCCCTCGTGGACGTAGAACGACTGCGTCATGCCGCCACTCTAGCCTGAAGCCACTGGATTCCCGCTTTCGCGGGAAGGACTGCGTCACGGATCCGGCACGAAACTCCCGGGAAACGGCCGCGGCTTGCGGACCGCGACCTGGCGGTCGCGCGGGATGACGCCCTGCGCCACGAGGTTGGCGCGCGAGTCGTAGTAGATCGCCAGAATCTCGTCCGGGGTGTCGGAAGCGCGTTCGAACTCGGTGTAACGCGCGGAGGATTGTTCGCGCCGGCCATGACCGGTGCCGAGCGATTCGCGCTCCGCGCGGCGGCCCTGCGCCTCCGGCGCCGCGGCGCCGGGCTCTTTCGCGGCGCTGTCGTCGAGTGGCGCGGGCCCGTCGCCGCCGAACCGTTTGCAGCAGCGCGCCTTCTCGCGGAACAGCGCGATGCCGATCACGCCGACGTCGAAAGGACGGCCGGTGCGCGCAGCGTAGGAGTTGCGGTGCGGTGTGAAGAAGAACGCGGCGGTCTCCTCGAGGCTCTTGCGCCAGCCCTGGATCGACAGCGAGTCGTACGCACCGAGCACGTAGCCGCTCTGCGCCGGGTCCGCGGTCGCGCCGGTGATGACGTTGACGCCGTCGACGCTCGTCACGGCGAGCACACGCCCGCCGCTGTCGTTGCGCAGCACCAGCTGGTATTCGTGACTGGGTTCACCGACCACGTACCTGCGCCCCTCGTGCTGATGCACGGTGAGCGTCCGGCCGCTGGTGCGGTCGTAGACCTCGATCTCGACGGCACCGGCGGCAGCGGGCATCGCCATCGACAGCACCAGCAGCGCACATCCCCACGTAATCTTCATGACAGTCTCCTGGGGGCCGGCTTGGGCCACATCCCTTCCAACGGGGCGGACCGGCCAGTGGGGTTAAGCTGGCGCGATGGTCATCCTGTTTACGGATTTCGGCGCCACCGGCCCGTACGTCGGGCAGGTCAAGGCGGTGCTCGCGCGCGAGGCGCCGGGCCAGCCGGTGATCGACCTTCTACACGAGGCGCCGGCGATGAACCCGCGTGCCGCCGCCTACCTGCTCGCCGCGCTCGCGCCCTCGATCAAGGGCGATGCCATTTTCGTCTGCGTGGTCGACCCTGGCGTGGGTACCGCGCGACGCGCGCTGGCGCTGCGTGCCGACGGCCGCTGGTTTGTCGGGCCCGATAACGGCCTGCTGGATGTCGTCGCGCTTCGTGCCAAGACCGCCGAGTGGTGGGAGATCCAGTGGCGTCCTGAAGAACTCTCCGCTACGTTCCACGGCCGTGACCTGTTCGCGCCGGTCGCCGCGAAGCTGGCGCGCGGCGACGCTCCGCCCGGAGCGCGCTGCGACTCGCCCGCCATGGCGCGCAACTGGCCGGCGGATCTCGCCGAGATCGTCTACCTCGATCCGTTCGGCAACGCCGCGACCGGGCTGCGCGCGAAGATCGTCGGCGCGGACGTCGTGCTGCGCGCCAACAACCGCTGCTTCCAGCCGGTCAGCACGTTCGGCGATGCGCCGGCCGGCACCGCGATCTGGTACGAGAACTCCAACGCGCACGCCGAGCTCGCGGTCAGCGAGGGCAGCGCGGCCGGGAGTTGCGGCCTCGCCATCGGCACGGCGGTGTCGGTGCTGGAGGAATGCCCCTGAGGCGGAGTGAGCCGATGGTGACGCTCGCTTCTGTCGCGGTCCTGGTTGCGCTCGCGGCCGCGGCCTGGGCGGTCATGATCCGCATGCCCGGCGCTTCCCACGCCGGGCCGCTGCCGCCGCTGACAACCGCGGGCGGAGAGGCTCGTGCGCGGCTGGAGGCCGACGTACGACACCTCGCGACGGCCATCGGCGAGCGCAACGTGCCCAACCCGCGCGGCCTCGAAGCCGCCGCCGCATACATCGAGAAGACTCTTGCGGACCTTGGGTATCGCGTCGAGTCACAGGTGTATGAGAGCGACGGAGTCGCCGTCCGGAACGTCGAGGCGAGCCTACCGGGCACGCTGGACGAGATCGTGCTGGTGGGCGCGCACTACGATTCCGTGCACGGCACCGTCGGCGCCAACGACAACGCCAGCGGCATCGCGGCGATGCTGGAGATCGCGCGCCGGCTCGCCGGGCGCCCGCTCGCGCGAACGCTGCGTTTCGTCGCCTTCGTCAACGAGGAGCCGCCGTACTTCAACGTCGGAGAGATGGGCAGTCAGTTCTATGCACGGGCGGCGGCGGCCCGGGGCGATCGCATCGTGGCGATGCTGTCGCTGGAGACCCTCGGGTACTACTCCGAAGAGCCGGGCAGCCAGCACTATCCGTTCCCGTTCGGCCTGCTCTATCCGGATCGCGGCGATTTCGTCGCCTTCGTCGGCAACATCGGCTCGGGAGCGCTCGTGCGCCGGGCCATCGGCACATTCCGGGACTCCGTCGCCTTCCCGTCCCAGGGCGTGGCGGCGCCGCCCTTCGTCCCCGGCGTGTTCTGGTCCGATCACGCGTCGTTCTGGCCGCACGGGGTTCCTGCCATCATGGTCACCGACACGGCCGTGTTCCGGTATCCGCATTACCACACGAGGGACGACGTGCCCGATCGCCTCGACTACGCGCGGCTGGCTCGCGTCGTGGCGGGCCTCACGCGAGTGAGCGAGGCGCTCGCGGCCGAGCCGTAGCGCTCAGGTCCCGGGCAGCGTTGCCAGGAACTCGCGCCAGGCGCGTGTGTAAGCCTCGCGGCTGATCCAGAAGGCGCCGTTGTGGTCGCCGCGGATCTCGACCAGTGTCTTGCGCCCGGGCGCCGCCGCGTGCAGCGCCTGCCCGTGCGCAAACGGGATGATCTCGTCGTCGCGGCTGTGGATCACCAGCACCGGGCTGCGCACCTGCGCGAGCGCGGCGCGCGTATCCAGGCGCAGGCGTGCGAGCAGGCGCACCGGCAGCCACCAGTAGATGTCGGCCGCCACGTCGGGCGCCGAGGTGAACGCCGACTCCAGCACCAGCGCCGCGGGTTCGCGCTGCGCCGCGAGGTGCGCGGCCACCGCGCCACCCATGGACTGGCCGTGCAGGACGATGTCGGCCGGACGCACGCCGCGCGCGAGCAGGTGTGACCACGCCGCCTCGGCGTCGAGATACATCCCCGCCTCAGTCGGCGCCCCTTCGCTACGGCCGTAGCCTCGGTAATCGAACATCAGCACGTTGAGGCCGAGGCCGTGGAAGATCTGCAACAGCTCGAGGCGGTGGCTGATGTTGCCGGCGTTGCCGTGGAAGTGAACCAGCGTGCGCCGCGCGTCCGGCGCCGGCACCCACCAGCCGTGCAACCGCACGCCGTCCTCGGCGGTCAGAGTGATCTCTTCGAACGGCAGGCCCAGCGCGGCCGGAGTCTCGGCGATCTCGCGTCCGGGGATCGACGGCAGGAACAGCATGCGGTCCTGCAACAGGAACATCACCGCGCACAGCCCGGCGTAGGCCAGGGCGACGGTGACGATCACGGGGGTCAGCGTCATGCGGGCTCGACGCACGCTCGCGCCGGCTGGCGTCACGTCAGGTACGTGTAGCCGGTCAGGCCTGCTTCCAGCTCGGCCAGCAGCGC
>JBOICR010000265.1:0-6113 GCA_050740195.1 Nevskiaceae bacterium
ATAGGTGTCTTCCGAGAAATCCTCGTGGCCCGGCGTGTCCAGCAGGTTGATGACGCGGTCACGGTACGGGAACTGCATGACCGACGAGGTCACCGAGATGCCGCGCTGCTGTTCGAGGCGCATCCAGTCGGAGGTCGCGTGCCGCGCGGCCTTGCGGCCCTTGACGGTTCCGGCCATCTGGATCGCGCCGCCGAACAGCAGCAGCTTCTCCGTCAGCGTGGTCTTGCCCGCATCGGGATGCGAAATGATGGCGAAGGTGCGGCGCTTGGCCGCCTGGTCGGCGATGGGAGAGGCCATAAAGGGCGCGATTTACCCGATTTACCCTACGCGAAGCCATAGGTGGCCATGGACAGGCCGCCGTGGGCGAAGCTGCCGTGCAGCAGCGTCGCGTTGCCGCCGGCGCCGCCGGCGAAGAACATCGGCAGCCAGTGATCCTCGGTCGGGTGGGCGCGCGCGGCGTGCGGCGCGCGGGCGCGATAGTCGAACAGCGCCTCCCAGTCGCCGGCCTCGAGCCGCCCACCGGCCCAACCGGCGAAGCCCTGCGCCCAGTCCGGCACCTGGTCGCTGTCGAACGCGATCTCGCGCAGGTTGTGGACCAACCCGCCGCTGCCGACCAGCAGAATCTCTTCGGCGGCCAGCGGCCGCAGCGCGCGGCCGAGCCGGTAGTAATCGCGCGGCGTGTCCCAGGTCGCTGAGACCTGCACCACCGGGATATCCGCCTTGGGGTGCATCAGCAGCAACGGCACCCAGACGCCGTGGTCGAGCCTGGCGTCGTCGGACCGCACGGCGCCGACGCCGGCATCGGCCAGCAGGCGCACGACGCGATCGCGCAGGTGCGCATCGCCGGACGCTTCGTACTCGAGGTCGTAAAGCTCGTCGGGAAAACCGGCGAAGTCGTGCCAGGTCGAGAAGCGGGTCGGCGACTTCACCTCGCGCCCCTTCGTCATCCAGTGCGGCGACACTATGACGATCGCCCGCGGCCGCGGCAACCGCCCGCCGAGCCCGGCCAGGAAGTCGCGCGACGGCAGCGGCGAGATCGGCAGCGTCGGCGCGCCATGAGAGATGAACAGGCTCGAGTAGCGCTCGCTCATTTGGGCGACTCGAGGTGGATGCGCCGCAGTTCGGCTTCGAGCTGGCGGTTCTCGTGCGCCGGGTCGTGCATCGCGGTCAGGCGGCGGGCGCGCGCTTCGATCAGGCGCGCCGTCTCGCGGAAGGCGTCGAGTTTTTCGGCGTCGCTGCCGGTCACGGCGGCCGGGTCCGGCAATCCCCAGTGCGCGCGCGCGGGAGTGCCGGGCCATAGCGGGCAGGTCTCGCCGGCCGCGTTGTCGCAGACGGTGATGACCATGTCCATCGACGGCGCCGTCGGCGTGGCGAATTCCTCCCAGCTCTTGCTGCGCAGCCCCGCGGTCGGCAGCCCGCGCTCCTCGAGCACGCGCAGCGCCAGCGGGTTCACCTTGCCGGCCGGCTTGCTGCCGGCCGAGTGCGCGCGAAAGCGTCCCGCGCCGTGATGGTTGATCAGCACTTCGGCCAGGATCGAACGGGCCGAGTTGCCGGTGCAGAGCACCAGGACGTTAATCATGCGCAGCGACGACGCTATAGCGTGCAGTGATGCCCCGGGTGCTTGTGCCCATACTTCTGATGGTATTCCTCGGCGGGCCAGAAGGTCGCGGCCGGCACGATCAGCGTGGCGATGCGTCCGCCGTAGCGCTTCTGGTTCAGCTCGGCCGTGACGCGCTCGGCCACCACTTTCTGCTCGGGCGAGTGATAGAAGATCGCGGTGCGATACTGCGAGCCCTCGTCCGGTCCCTGGCGGTTGAGCTGGGTCGGATCGTGGAGGTCGTAGAACTTGCGCACCAGCACTTCGAAGCCGACCTTGCCCGGGTCGAACTCCACTTGCGCGACTTCGGCGTGACCGGTTTCGTCGGTGCAGACGGCCTCATAGGTGGGTTTCTGCGTATGCCCACCCATGTAGCCGACCGCCGTGGCGCCCACCCCCGGCACCTTGCCGAGCTTGAACTCCACGCCCCAGAAGCAGCCCGCCGCGAATGTTGCCTTCTCCATATTCATCTCTTGCCCCTCGTTCCAACACGTTTCGTGCCCGTAATGATGCCGCGCTCGCGCAAATCGTTCAGCGTCAGCCGGCCCTGGGCGACCACGACCTCCGGCAGCGGATGCCTGAGCTCGCGCGCGATGCGCTCCAGCATCCGGCGCCCGGTCGCCCGCCCCGGCGCCATCAGCTGCAGCAGCCGCGCCGTAACGGGATTCACCTCCATGAACTTCACTTCGTCGAGAGCGTTGCGCCAGACGATCAGGTGCGCCGGATCCGGCCCGGGTGCCTTCGGCTGGAACTCCGGGCCGATCCGGTGGACCGGGAATTCGTAGCTGAGCGACCAGGCCAGCGGCGAGACCAGCGGCACGCCGTCGAGCAGGTCTTGCCCCGGACTTGATCCGGGGTCGCCGGCCGCATCGGCCGGCCCCGGTTCGGCGTTCGACGTCGCCAGCGCCAGCTCCACCCACTCGTAGTGCGCGAGCTCCCGCAGGAACGGCGGGTCGCCCTTGACACGCTTGCGCTCGTGCTCGAGGTATTTCAGGAACTCCTCGGCGATCCGGTAGAACAGCGGCTGGTGTGACTCGTGGCGCGCGAAGAAATCCCGCGCCATCGCGTGCCAGCGCGCATCGGCCATGATCTGCCGCAGCACCGGGAAGGCGTTCGCCAGGAACCCTTCCACATTGTTGTAGAACAGCTCGCGGTACACCTTCATTCGCCGCGCTTCGATTCCGCGCGGCGCCGGATGCCGCTTCGGGTCGCGCAAGTGCGCGGCGAAGCGGTACTGCAGCCGCTGAAAGGGCTTAACCGCGGCCATGGCGGGCCTGCAGGGCGCCGACGCGCTCGACTTCGCGCAGCAGCACCGGCAGCGGCGGGATGTTGAAGTCGCGCTCGAGCAGCGTCGGCACCGGGCCGAGCCGCCGGTAGGCGTGCTCGAGCAGCGCCCACACCGGAGCGATGACGTCGGCGCCGTGCGTGTCGACGCGCAGGTCCTCGGCTTCGAGGTAGTGTCCCGCGACGTGCAGGTAGCGCACGCGCTGCGCCGGCACGCCGTCGAGGAACGCCCGCGGGTCGTAGCGGTGGTTGATGCTGTTGACGTAGACGTTGTTGACGTCGAGCAGCAACCCGCAATCGGCACGCTCCAGGACGGCGTCGAGGAACTCCAGCTCGCTCATTTCGGCGCCGGGCGCCGCGTAATACGACACGTTCTCGACCGCGATCTCGCGCTCGAGGATGTCCTGCACGCGGCGGATGCGGGAAGCGACGTGCCGGACCGCGTCCTGCGTGAACGGGATCGGCATCAGGTCGTAGAGGTGGCCGTCGTCCGAGCAGTACGACAGGTGCTCGGTGTAGGCGCGGATGCCGTGGGCATCGAGGAATTTCTTCACGCGCTTGACGAAGCCGGTGTCCAGCGGCGCCGGGCTGCCGAGCGACAGCGACAGGCCATGGGTCACGAACGGATGGCGCTCGGTCAGCGCGCGGAATTCACGCCCCCGGCGCCCGCCGAGTTCCATCCAGTTCTCGGGCGCGACTTCAAAGAAGCCGATCGGCTCAGGCACGCGCGCGAGCAGCGCGGGCACCATCTCGCGGCGCAGGCCGAGGCCCGCTCCGGAAACGTTCGGTCGATTCGGTTTCATCGCTCGCAGGGAAAAAAGCCCCGGGGAGGTCCCCGGGGCCTGGATGCGTCAGGACTGCGGGATCAGTGCTTGCCGCCGCACTTGCCTTCGCCGCACTTGCCTTCCTTGTCCTTGTCCTTGGCCTTGGCCTTGTCGCCGCCGCACTTGCCTTCGCCGCACTTGCCTTCCTTGCCTTTCTTGTCGCCGCCGCACTTGCCTTCCTTGGCCATCTTGTCGCAATGCGCCTTGGACTCGGCTTCGGTCTTGCCCTTGTCCTTCATCGCCTTCATGCAGTTCGCGCCGCACTTGGCCTCGTCGCCCTTGCCCTCGGCCGGCTTGGCCGGAGTTGCCGGAGTCGCCTGCGCCACCATGTAGCCCGAGGCGAGCTCGGCAACCTGGAACACCGAGGCCTGCGCGCCCATGCCGGTAAGCGTGAACGCCGCGCCCAGCGCGAGCGCCAGCGGTTTCTTCGGGAACTTGCTCATGATTTTCCTCGTGGAGTTTTTTAGGGAGTTGGGTCGCTTGAATGCCGATCGACCGGGTGCCAGCTTACGCCAGCGCTTGCGCCGACGCCATGACGCACCAGCACCGACTGCCCGCGCCAACGATTTGATTTACATCGAAAAACGCGTGGCGCGCGGCAGCGCAGCGTGCGTGTTTCATGCTCCGGCGTCCGTCTGACAGCGCGCGAGCCGACAAGTGTCACTTCCTGCCGCGCCGCCGGAGAGTCCACATAGAATGACCGCGGGGCCTTTAGCTCAATTGGTTAGAGCCGCGAACTCATAATTCGTAAGGTCCGGGTTCGAATCCCGGGGGGCCCACCAATCAGTCTGCTCCGTCGTCGAGAAGGCGGGGCAGGTTCGACACGCCGCCGGGAAGTCGGGGGACGGTTGGCGTCGGAGCACGCCGGGGTGCAATTGGTGGGTCGAGAAGGCCAGGTGAAGCTCCATTTCTGCATCCTGGCCGCCAGGGAGTCTAGGCGGCCCAGTACCCTACCCCGGCCTTTCCGGACCGGCGAAACTGTGGCCTGCCGATCCCTAACCCGGCCAGAACGCAGAAACTCATGAACGCAGTAGAGATCGAGGAGGCCATAACCGCACTGTCGCAGAAGCCCTTCGACCGCTTGGAGTTCCCCTTCGAGTTCCTCCAGGCCTTCGGCAACAAAGAAACGACCATCAAACGCCTGCGTTCGGGCGCATCCAACAAGTCCGATCTGGACGGTGTCCTGCAGACGAACAACATCCACATTGCCGTCGCACCTCCGGGCTCCGTGTCGGAAACGCTTTCGGCATTAAAAGCCAGCCCTGCAACCAGTCGCGCGAAGGCAAAGTTCATCCTCGCGACAGACGGCGAACACTTCGAGGCGGAACATCTCGAGTCGGGAGAGACAGTCGCCTGTGTGTACAGCGACTTTCCCGACCACTTCGGCTTTTTTCTGCCGCTTGCAGGGATAAGCACCGTAAAGCAAGTCCGGGAAAGCTCCTTCGACATCAGGGCCCAGGTCGGACGAAGTAAAGCGCAGCCCCTTTCTTGAAAGGAGGGTCTCTCCTAGGAGAGGAGGGTCGCCAAGGCCGAAAAGTTGTAGGCGGCCACACCCCCGAATCCCGCCACCAAGCCTACAGATACGGGTCCGACGCTCTGCTTTCCGGTGGAGTGGTCCGTTAACGTCTTCCCGCCGAGAGTCGCTCTCAGCATCCCTGGCGTATCACGTGAATACAGCAGCCGGTCCCAGACGTATATACATTCGAGAAAGTTCAGCACCACGCCCACGGCGCAGGCCACGACCAACACCGGCGCGCGGCCGTGCATGAAGTCGGGAAGCCCCTCTGCAATGTCCAGATAAGACTTGGCGATCACCTCACCGACAACCCAGGCCGGCGCAACCAGCAACCAAATGGTGTAGCGAAATACGTTCGTTCCCCCGGTCAGGCCCATGCCGTTGCTCTCCGATGGCTCGGCATCCACCGATTGAAGCCTCGCCTGCCACCAGAAAAGCTGCAAACGATTTAATCAACTCGCCTACTGGCTTGCTCATACGGCGTCAGGAAGTAGATCAAGGCAAAGGCGACCCCAAATAACAGGCCGAAAAGAATGTATGCCTGAATAACCCAGTCAACTTCCGTGAAAAATCGAGCCTGGCGACTGTAGGTTGGCCCGAACAGTATCCGTGCGAGCGGCACATAAGACAGTAGGATCACCGCGGCGGCTGCTAGCAGCTTACCGCTGAGCCGAGGGGCCAAAACCCTACGGCAGTTAGAGCACTCTAATGGCTTTGTGGACATCATCCACAGGAACGTGCTTCCAATGGTTACCGGAGCGCGACACGAAGGGCATTGTCGTCTAAGCATGGGGGCTCCTTAAATCTCCCTACAGCCGTTCACGCGCAACCTGAGGTTCAAGCCTGCGTTTTGCGCGATCATCAGCGGGATACCAACAAGAAGAACGGCAAG
>JBOICR010000266.1:0-3202 GCA_050740195.1 Nevskiaceae bacterium
GGAACGCGGTGCGCTCGAGCCCGATCTCGACGAACGCTGCCTGCATGCCGGGCAGCACGCGCTTGACGATGCCCTTGTAGATGTTGCCGACCAGGCCATGGCGCGACGCGCGCTGGATGAACACTTCCTGGAGGGCTCCGCCTTCGACCAGCGCGACGCGGGTCTCGTTCTGGCCGATGTTGACCAGGATCTCGGTGCTCATGCGCGCACTCCGAAGCGGCCGAGCAGCTCCAGGGTCTCGTACAGCGGCAGGCCGACCACGCCGGAGTAGCTGCCGTGGATCTCGCGCACGAACTGCGCGCCGAAGCCCTGGATCGCGTAGGCGCCGGCCTTGCCGGACGGCTCGCCGGTGTCCCAGTAGGCGCGCGCCTGTGCCGGCGTGATCGCCCCGAACGACACGCGCGTCACCGACAGCGCGGTCTCGGCGCGCCCGTCGAGCACGACGGCGACGCTGCTGAACACCTCGTGCGTGCGCCCGGCGAGCCGCGCCAGCATCGCCAGCGCTTCGTCGCGGCCGGCGGGCTTGCCGAGGATCGCGTCGTCGATCACGACGTCGGTGTCGGCCCCGAGCACCGGCAGGGGCAAAAGAGCGCGCGCAGGCACTTGTGCCGTGCGCGCCTTGGCGAGCGCCATCGCCAGCGCGTAGTCGGCGGGTTTCTGGCCGGGCGCGCGCCGCTCCGGCACGTCGGCCGGCAGCACTTCGAAGCGCATGCCGACCTGCCGCAGCAACTCCTGCCGGCGCGGCGAGCGGGACGCGAGGTACAACTGGGCAGTCACGGGAAGCGAGCGCTTACGTGCGGTCGCGCTCTCGCCGTGTGTGGCGCCTGTGCATCGCAGGAAGGGTCGGCATGACAGCAGCCTCTCGATTTTCGGAACTCGGATTATGCACCGGGTATAGTGCCGGCATGGCCCGGGCCGCACCCTTTCAGGCGCGCGAGCAGCCGCTGCACCTGCGGCAGGTGCTCGACTGGCTCGTCGCCGACGGCATGATCCGGCCCGAGCAGGCGGCGCCCGTCGCCGCGGCGCCGCGTCCGCTGCGCGACACGACCCACCCGCTGGTCATCGTCGCCCGCTGCGAATGGCCGTCGGCCAAGCCGCCGCACGCGAAGCTGACGCTCGAGGCGCTGGTGCAGTGGCTGGCGCAGCGCGCGGAGATACCGTACCTGCACATCGATCCGCTGACGATTGACGTGGCGCAGGCCACGGCGATGGTGTCCTACGCGTACGCCGCGTCGGCCAACGTGCTGCCGATCCGCATCACTGCGAAGGAGGCCACGTTTGCCGTCGCCGACCCGTTCCAGCACGACTGGGAGCCCGAGCTCAAGCCGATCCTGAAGCGCGAGATCAAGCGCGTGCTGGCCAACCCGCTCGACATCGCCCGCTACCGCGTCGAGTTTTATGCGCTGGCCAACTCGGTCAAGGGCGGCGAACTGCTGCACGGCCGGGCGCCGAAGGTCGGGCTGCAGAACCTCGAGCAGCTGATCGAGCTCGGCCGCTCCGGCAAGCTTGACGCCAACGACCAGCACATCGTCAGCATCGTCGACTGGCTGCTGCAGTACGCATTCGGCCAGCGCGCCAGCGACATCCACCTCGAGCCGCGCCGCGAGCAGGGCAACATCCGCTTCCGCATCGACGGCGTGCTGCACGACGTCTACCAGATCCCGCCGGGCGTGATGGGGGCGGTCTGCAGCCGCCTCAAGATCCTCGCGCGCATGGACCTGGCCGAGAAGCGGCGGCCGCAGGACGGCCGCATCAAGACCCGCACGCCGGACGGCCGCGAGGTCGAGTTGCGCGTGTCGTCGCTGCCGACGGCGTTCGGCGAGAAACTCGTGATGCGCATCTTCGACCCGGATGTGCTGATGCGCGACTTCGCCGCGCTCGGCCTGTCGGCGGCCGACCATGCCCGCTGGGAGGCGATGACGCGAGAGCCGCACGGCATCATCCTCGTCACCGGCCCGACCGGCTCGGGCAAGACCACGACGCTGTACGCCACGCTGAAGGGCCTGGCCACCAACGAGGTGAACGTCTGCACGATCGAGGATCCGATCGAGATGGTCGAGCCCGCGTTCAACCAGATGCAGGTCCATCCGGCGATCGACCTGACGTTCGCCTCCGGCGTGCGCGCGCTGCTGCGGCAGGATCCGGACATCATCATGGTCGGCGAGATCCGCGACCTCGAGGCGGCCGAGATGGCCGCGCAGGCCTCGCTGACCGGCCATCTGGTGCTGTCCACGCTGCACACCAACGACGCGCCGTCGGCGCTGACGCGCCTGCTCGACCTCGGCGTGGCGCCGTACCTGCTGCGCTCGACGCTGCTCGGCGTGGTCGCGCAGCGGCTGGTGCGACGGCTGTGCCCGCACTGCCGTGGCACCGTGGACCTCGATCCGAAGCGCTGGCGCGAGCTGGCCGCCGGCTCGACGCTCAAGCCGCCGTCCCAGGTGCACGAGGCCGTCGGCTGCCTCGAATGCCGCGACACCGGGTATCAGGGGCGCGTCGGCATCTACGAGCTGATGCCGATGACCGCCGCCGTGAAGGAGCTGCTGGTCGAGAACGCCGACTACCGCAAGCTGCGCGAGGCGGCGCTGCGCTCGGGCATGGTGTCGCTGCGCTCGGCCGGCGCGGAGAAAGTCGCCGCCGGCGTCACTTCGCTCGACGAAGTCATGAAAGCGACGCCGTCCGGGGGCCTCGGCGAGTAGCGATCAGGCGCGGTGGTACGGGTGGCCGGCCGCCACGCTCCACGCCCGGTACAGCTGCTCGACCACGAACACGCGCACCAGCGCGTGCGGCAGCGTCAGCTTCGACAACGACCATTTCCGGCTCGCGCGCGCGAGGCACTCGGGCGCGAGCCCGTCCGGCCCGCCGATCAGCAGCGCGACGTCGCGGCCCTCGCGCTGCCAGGCTTGCACGGCCTGCGCCCACTGCACGGTGGACAGGGACTCGCCGCGCTCCTCCAGCGCGACGACTTCGGCGCCGGGGGAGATCGCGCGCAGCATCTTTTCACCCTCGACGCGCTTGAGCCGATCGATGTCGGGATGGTCGCCGCGCTTCGCCACGGGCACCTCGACGACCTCGAAGCGCCACTCGCGCGGCAGCCGCGGCTGATACTCGGCGACTCCCGCCTCGACCCACTTCGGCATGCGCGTGCCGACGGCGATCAGGCGCACCTTCATTCAGCGCTTCTTGCGGCCCCTGCCCGGCGCAC
>JBOICR010000267.1:0-19271 GCA_050740195.1 Nevskiaceae bacterium
CATCTCCAAGTACAAGGAGCGCCGCCGCGAAACCGAGTCCCGCATCAAGCAGACCCGCGAAAACCTGGCCCGCCTGAACGATCTGCGCACCGAGCTGACGACCCGCATCGAGGCCCTGCGCAAGCAGTCGGCCAATGCTGAAAAGTACAAGGAATACAAAGAACAAGAGCGCAAACTTGAAGCTGAATTGCTGGCGCTGCGCCGCCGCGCGCTGAGCCAGCAGCACGCCGCGCACGAGACCACGATCGCCGGCCTGACCCAGGCGCTCGACGCAGCGCGTGCCGGCGTGGCGGGGGCCCACGACGCCCAGGCCGCAGCCGAGGCCGCCAACCGCGAGCGCAACCACGCGCTATCGGCCCAGCAGAACAAGCTGTATGAGGCCGAGGCCGCGCTGGCTCGCCGCGAGCAGGAGCTGCGCCACGCCCACGAGCTCAAGGAGATGAAGGCGCGCGATCTCGGGCAGCTCGCCCGCCAGCTCGACGACCTGGCGCGGCGCGAGGCCGAGGACCAGCGGCAGATGCAGGAGCTCACCGCAGCCCTGGCCGGGCTCGAGGCCAGCGTGCGCCAGGCCCAGGCCGCTGAAGCCGAGCAGGTGTCGATGCTCAATGCCGCCGATCAGGCCGCGTCCGAGGGCCAGGCCCGCTGGGACGAATTCACGCTGCGCGCCGAGGCGCCGCTGTACCAGGCCGAAGGCGAGCGCGTGCGCGTGCAGACGCTGGAGCGCGCGCTGGCGCAGACGCACGAGCGGCTCGAGCGGCTGCGCTCCGAGCGCTCCGTGCTCGACGCCGCGCCGATCCAGAGCTCCCTGTTCGAGGCGGATAGCGAGCTCAAGACGCTGGATCGCGAGCTGACCGACGGGCAGTCGCGACTGGCGGACCTCGATCGCCAGGTGCAGTCGCTGCGCGAGACGCGCGCCGCCGAGGAGGGCGCGCTGCACGAAGCCCGCGCGGCGCTGCAGAACGCGCGCGGCCGCTGCGCTTCGCTGGAAACTCTCCAGCAGGCCGCGCTGCGCCAGGACGATGCCGAGTTGCAGTCGTGGTTGCAGGGGCAGGGTTTGGCCGGCGCGCCGCGCCTGGCTTCCGCGCTGAAGGTCGAGCGCGGCTGGGAAGCGGCGGTCGAGCATGTGCTCGAAGGCCTGCTGCAGGCGCCGCTGATGCCCGGGCTCGCAGGCAGGGCCGGCGCGTTGCCGGCGGCGCCGAAATCCGGTGCGATCCTGATCGACGACGCCCCGGCCTCGGGTCACGCCTCTGCCGATCACCTGGCCGGCAAGGTCCAGGGCCCGGCGGTGATTGCCGATCTCCTGTCCCACGTTTTCGTCGCGCCGACGCATGCCGAGGCGCTCTATCGCGCCTCGCAGCTGAAGGCCGGCGAGTCCGTGATCGAGCCCAACGGTGTCTGGCGCGGCCGCAGCTGGGTGCGCTACCCGCGCGCCGCCGACGATCGCTCCGGCGTGCTGGCGCGCTCGGTGCTGCTCGACGAGTTAAAGAAAGAAAGCGTCGAGCACGACGCGGCCGTCCGCAGGCACGAGCAGACGCTCGCGCAGATCCAGTCCCGGCTGCAGGCGGCCGAAGCCGAGCGCGGTCAGCTGGCGATGCATTTCGATTCGGGCCGCAGCCGCCAGGCGCAGCGCCTGGCGTTCCGGCAGGCCCAGGCGGTGCGGCTCGAGCAGACCGAGTCGCGCGCCCACGCCCTGCAGCAGGATCTCGACGGCTTGCGCGGCGCGCAGGACCAGCAGCAGCAGGAGCTCGCGGGCGCGCGCGCGCGCCTGGCCGACCTCGAAGCGGTCGCGCAGCGCCTGCGCGAGGAGCGCGGCGGCTTGCAGCAGCAGCTGACCCGGCATCGCGAGGCACTCGCGGCAGTTCGCGCCACGGCCACCGAGCTGGCGAGCGCGCGCAGCAGCGCGCAGGTTCAGCTGGCCGGGCGGCAGAGCGCGCTCGAGGCGCTGCGGCGCGCGCGGGACGACCTTGCGCAACGCCGGCAGGACCTGCTGGCGCAGCGCGACCGTTACGAGCAGGAACGCGCGGCGCTCGATGCGCCAATCGCGAAACAGGCGTCCGGCATGGACGCCGCGCGCGCCGCGGTTGACGCCGAGCGCGAAACGCTGCGCGTGTCGCGCGAGCAGGTCGTGGCGGCGGAAGCGGGGCTGACGCAGCGCCTGCAGCAGGCGCGCGAAGCCGAGTACGCGCAGGACGCCGCGCGCGAGAAGCTGCAGGCCGCGCAACTCGAGTTCCAGACCTTGTCGGTGCGCTGCCAGACGCTCGACGACCAGATCGCCGAGACCGGCTTCGAGCGCCAGGCGCTGCTCGATGGCCTGCCCACCGACTCGACTCCAGAAGCCTGGGACGAAAAGCTGGGCGCGATGACGCGCCGCATCGAACGACTCGGCGCGATCAACCTCGCGGCCATCGGCGAGCTCGACGAGGGCGAGCAGCGCGAGAAATACCTGACCGACCAGAACAACGACCTGAGCGGCGCGCTGGACACGCTCGAGCGCGCCATCCGCAAGATCGACATCGAGACCCAGCAGCGGTTCAAGACGACGTTCGACCGGGTCGACGCTATTTTCCGCCAGCGCTTCCCCAAGCTGTTCGGCGGCGGCGAGGCCTACCTCGAGCTCACCGGCGAGGACCTGCTGGAGACCGGCGTGCGGGTGATGGCGCGGCCGCCCGGCAAGCGCAACAGCTCGATCCAGCTGTTGTCGGGCGGCGAGAAGGCGATGACCGCGGTGGCGCTGCTGCTGGCGCTGTTCGAGCTCAACCCCGCGCCGTTCTGCATGCTGGACGAAGTCGATGCGCCGCTCGACGACGCCAACGTCGCCCGTTTCGTCGAAGTGATCCGCGAGATGTCATCGGCGGTGCAGTTCATCATCATCACCCACAACAAGATCTCGATGGAGCTGGCCGACCAGCTGCACGGGGTGACGATGCAGGAGCCGGGTGTGTCACGCCTGGTCAGCGTCGACATCCAGCAGGCCATGGACCTGGCCGCCAAGAACGAGTCGGCTGAGGCCGCCGCGTGAGTCCGCTGCAGTGGGCGCTGCTGCTGCTCGGCGTCGGCATTGCGGCGGGCCTGGTCTGGTCGAGCTGGCGCGATCGGCGCGCCGCGGACAGGTTGAACGCACCGGCACCGCGGCCGGTGAGCCGCGACTGGAGCGCGTCGGAAATCTCGGCGCCGGTGGAACGCTCCGGGTCATTCGACGAGTTCGGCGTCGGCAAGCCGCGCAAGGCCGTCCCGGACGAAGCGCCGACGCGCACGGCGCCGACGGTCACCCCCGTCGCCAGCGCGCCCGCAGCCGCCCCCTCCGCGGCGCCCACGACCGTGATCGGCCTGTACATTGCCGAGCACGAGGGCACCAACATCCTCGGGCCGAAGATCCACACCGCCTTGCGTGACCGCGGCCTGCGCTTCGGCGCCAGGAAGATCTACCACCGCTTCGACGGCGAGCATGCGATCTTCAGCGTTGCGAGCCTGGTGAAGCCGGGCGAGCTCGATCCGGGCTCGGCGGAGGGCTTCGCGACTCCGGGGCTGTCGGTGTTCATGCAGCTACCGGGGCCTCTGCGCCCGGTCGCGGCGTTCCAGGACATGCTCGACACCGCGCGCGGCCTGGCCCGCGCGCTGCACGCCGAGCTCTACGACAGCGAACAGCGCGCGCCGCTGACGCCCGAGCGCGAGCGCGCGCTGCACGAGCAGGTCGAAGCGTGGGCGCGGCGTTACACCGCGTCGGGCCGACTGGGCGCGTGAAGCCGCCGGCTTCCGCACAGAAGCGCGCTGCCGAGCTGCGCGAGCAGCTGCGGGAACACGACTACCGCTACTACGTCCTCGACGATCCGAAGATCGCCGACGCCGAGTACGACCGGCTGTTCACGGAGCTGCAGAAGCTCGAGTCCGGGCATCCCGGGCTGCTGACGCCGGACTCGCCGACGCAGCGGGTCGGTGGCGCGCCGCGGCCGGAGTTCACGCCGGTCAGGCACGGCCGGCCCATGCTGAGCCTGCGCAAGTGCAGCGGCGAAGACGAGTTGCGCGACTTCGACCGGCGCGTGCGCGAGGCGCTCGGGCGTGATGCGGCCGACTACACCGCCGAGCCCAAGCTCGACGGCCTGGCCGTGTCGCTGACGTACGAGGCGGGCGTCCTGGTGCGCGGCGCCACCCGCGGCGACGGCGAGACGGGCGAGGAGATCAGCGAGAACCTCAGGACCATTCGCAGCATCCCGCTGCGCCTGCGCGGCGAGGGCAGGGTGCCGAAACGCGTCGAGGTCCGCGGCGAGGTCTACCTGCCGTGGGCCGGCTTCAAGAGGATGGTGAAGGACGCAGAGGCACGCGGCGAGAAAGCGCCGGTCAATCCGCGCAACGCCGCGGCCGGCTCGGTGCGCCAGCTCGACTCGCGCGTCACCGCGTCGCGGCCGCTGGCGTTCACCGCGTACGGTGCCTACGGCGAGGGCTGGAGCGCGCCGCAGCTCGGGTCGAAAGTGCTCGAACAGCTGCGCGAGTGGGGCTTCCCGGTGTCGGACCTGGTCGAAGTCGTCTCGGGAGTGGACGGGTGCCTGGAGTATTTCGGCAAGATCGGCAGGAAGCGGCCGAAGCTCGGTTTCGACATCGACGGCGTCGTGTTCAAGCTCAACAGCCTGGCGGGGCGCGAGGAGCTCGGCGCGGTGTCGCGCGAGCCGCGCTGGGCGGCGGCGTACAAGTTTACGGCGGAGGAAGCCGAGACGGTCGTGCAGAACATCGAGTTCCAGGTCAGCCGTACCGGCGCGCTGAATCCGGTGGCGCGCCTGAAGCCGGTGTTCGTCGGCGGTGCGACCGTCAGCAACGCGACGCTGCACAACCTCGACGAGGTCGAGCGCAAGGACGTGCACATCGGCGACCATGCCATCATCCGCCGCGCCGGCGACGTGATCCCCGAGCTCGTGCGCGTGCTGCCCGGCAAGCGCCCGAAGGGTGCGCACAAGGTCGTCATCCCGAAGAAATGCCCGGTGTGCGGCGGCAGGGTCGAGCGCGAGGAAGGGGAGATCAATCCGCGCTGCACCAACGGCTTGTCCTGCCGGGCACAGTTGCACGGCGCCCTGATGCATTTCGTCTCGCGCCGCGCGATGGACGTCGATGGCCTGGGCGACAAGCTGCTGCTCCAGCTGATCGAGCAGGGTCTGGTGAAGACCCCGGCTGACATCTACCGGCTGGACGTGAAGACCGTGGCCGAGCTCGAGCGCCTGGGCGAGAAGTCGGCCGAGAACCTGATCGAGGCGATCGCCGCCAGCCGGACGACGACCTTCGCCCGTTTCCTGTATTCCCTCGGCATGCCGGATGTCGGCGAAGCGACGGCGCGCGAGCTGGCGCGGCACTTTGGAACGCTCGACGGGCTGCTCGATGCCGCAAGGCAGGACGCGAGGACTGCACAGGCCGGCAAGGAGAAGGAGCGGTATCCCGGCCTGCGCTCGGTGACCGACGTCGGGCCGGTGGTCGCGGCGCATGTCTGCCATTTCCTCAACCAGAACGAGGATGCGATCCGCCGGCTCGTCGACCAGGCCGGCATCGACTGGGAAGCGCCGAAAGTCATCGGCGGCGGGCCGCTGTCCGGCCAGACCTTCGTCATTACCGGCACCTTGCCCGGCATCAGTCGGGACGAGGCGACCGCGCTGATCGAGAGCCACGGCGGCAAGGTCACCGGCTCGGTGTCGAAGAACACCGACTACGTACTGGCCGGCGCCGAGGCTGGAAGCAAGCTGGCCAAGGCCGAAAAACTCGGCGTGCCGGCGCTGGATCTGCACGGGCTGCGTAAACTGATCGAATGATCGCCTACCTGCTCCGCATCGCGGCGAGTCTCGTGCGCGTCGGCGCCGCCGTGGCGCTGGTCTGGATCTGCTGGCAGGACCGCCCGGCAATCCAGGCGCGCGACGATTTCGAGTTGCTCGAGCCATTCGACCACGCCTACGAGGCCGGTGAGCTGTTCAAGCAGAACCGCTTCACCGAGGCGCTGGTGATCGTCGATGAAGGGCTCGCCAAGGACCCGACCAACAACCGCCTGCTGGTCATGAAGCAGGGCCTCGAGCTCGAGCGCAAGGGCTTGATGCGGCAGCTCGCCCTCGGCGGGCAGGGCGCGCTGACCGGCCGCGGCACCGAGTTGGCGTCGCTGGGCGGCGCGATCATCGCCGACCTGTTCGTGTTCGGGGACATTCGCGACCTGATCATCGAGACCGGCACCTGGCTGAAGGGCGGCGATGCCGACGAGATGATCGTCGCGCTGTCGGCCGGCGGCGTGCTGTTGACGCTGAGCCCGGAGGTGGACCTCGGCGCGGCCGTGCTGAAGACCGGGCGCAAGATGGGTGCGGTCAGCGACGGCATGGCCAAAGCCGTGGCCGCGGCGGCGCGCAAGGCCTACCGGACGCGCAAGATCGAGCCGATCAAGGAAATCACCGACGACGTCGGCGTGCTGGCCAAGCGCGCCAGCCCGCCGGGCGCCGTGGCGATCCTGAAGCATGCCGACGATGCGGCGACCCTGCGGCGCATCGCGAAATTCGTGGAGACGCCCGAGGGGCTGCACGCGATGATGATCGACCCGAAAACGACGATGCGCTGGCTGAACTCCGGCTGGTCGCACGCGGAGTTCTGGGTGCTGAAGGCCGCGGGCAAGGGCAAGAAGGGGCTCGACTACCTGTCGCGCAACAGCTCGATGATGTTCCGCGCCCACCCGCTGATCGGCCTGGTGAAGGGCCTTTACAAGGGCAACATCCCGGCCTGGCTGCTCGAATTCGGCCTGCGCAATTCGCTGCTGATGCTCGGCTTCGCCATCGGCTGGCTGATGTACGAGGGAATCCTGCTGGCCACGCGCGTGCTCGGCATCGGTTCGAAGTCCGGCAAGGCTCCGCCGGTCGAGCCCAGGCCGGCGCCGCCGGAAGCAGCGGCCGCCTAGCCGCGCCCGCCGAACTCCGCCGCCGGGCGGGGGTGCGCGAAGTAGAAGCCCTGGCCGTAGATGCAGCCGAGCTCGATCAGCTGCTGGCGCTGGGCCGCGGTTTCGATGCCTTCCGCGATCACCTCGAGGCCGAGCGTCGTGGCCAGCGCGAGTACCGCGCGCACCACGGCGGCGCTGCTGCTGCCCGGCACCAGCCCGGCGATGAAGGAGCGGTCGATCTTCAGCGCGTGCAGCGGGAAGCGGTGCAGGTAGCTCAGCGACGAGAAGCCGGTGCCGAAGTCGTCGAGCGTGGCCAGCACGCCTTCCGCGCGCAGCGCCTCGAGCGTGGTGCGGGCCTGCTCCGGGCTGTCGAACAGGGCGCCTTCCGTGATTTCGAGCCGCACGCGGCGCGCCGCGACGTCGTGCGCGCCGAGCATCGCCACGATCTGGCGCGCCAGCTCCGGCGAGCGGAAATGGCGCGCCGACACGTTGAGCGTGACGTACTGCTCCTCGGTCAGCAGCGTCGAGATGGCCTGGCAGGTGCGGTCGAAGATCTGCCAGTCGATCTGCTCGGCCGTGCCGCTGTCCTCGGCCACGCTCAGGAAGTCGGCGGGCAGCAGCACGCCGCGCTCGGCGTGGCGCCAGCGCAGCAGCGCTTCGCAGCCGACCGCACGGCCGTCGGCGAGGCGCACGATCGGCTGGAACCAGGGCTCGAATTCCTCGCGCAGCACCGCGCGGCGCAGGTCGCTCTCGAGGTCGAGCAGCCGCAGGGCCTCCTGGTGCAGCTTCTCGTCGAACACCTCGAAGCGCTGGCGCCCCTTGGCCTTGGCGCGGTACATGGCGACGTCGGCGTCGCGCAGAAGCTCTTCGGCGCTGCGATAACGCTCGTGCGACAGTGCGATGCCGAGGCTGGCCGACGGGAACAGGTCCTTGCCGGCGATGCGCATCGGTTCGCGCAGCGCCGACAGGACCCGCTGGGCCACATGGAATGCGTCGTCGGGCCCGCGGATGTCCTCCAGCAGCAGCGCGAATTCGTCGCCGCCGAGGCGGGCGACGATGTCCGGTGAGCGCACGCAGGCCGCCAGCCGCCGCGCGGCCTCCTTCAGCATCTCGTCGCCGACCAGGTGTCCCATGCTGTCGTTGACGACCTTGAACCGGTCGAGATCCAGGAACAGCACGGCGAAGCGGTGCGCCGGATCGCGCTGCAGGCGCGCCAGCGACCGCGCCAGCGCGTCGAGCAGGAAACTGCGGTTCGGCAGCCCGGTCAGCGAATCGTGCAGGGTTTCGTGCAGCAGCTGGCGCTCGATGCGCTCGCGCTCCGCGATCTGCTCGCGCAGTTCGCGCGTGCGGTCCTGCACGCGCTGCTCGAGCTCGGCCTGCGCCTGCTTGCGCAGCAGCGCCGTCAGGATGTGCTGGGCGACGTAGCCGAGCAGTGCCCGGTCGTCCTCGCTGAAATGGATCGCGACGTCGTAGCTCTGCACCAGCACGGCGCCGAGGACCTGGCCTTCGGCCGCCATCGGCACGCCGATCACGTGCTCGGCGCCGGTGCCGAACACGGCGCCGGCCGGGATGCCGAGCTGGGCCTTGACGTGCGCCGGCGCGCCGAACACGGCGCGGCCGCTGCGGATCACGTTGAAGGTGATGGTGTCGCGTACCTCGGTGACCGGGATCTCGGCGGTCTGGTCCAACAGGGCCGGGTCCTTTTCGTCGGCCCGGTAGATGAAGCGCAGCGTGTCGCTCTCGCGGTGGTACAGCGCGATCAGGAAGTTCTTGGCGTACATCAGCTCGCCGACGATGGCGTGGATGCGCGCCAGCATCTCGGTCATGTCGAGCTCGGCGCTGGCGAGGTCGGCGATGGCGAACAGCGCGGCCTGCAGCTTCTCGCCGCGCTGGCGCTCGTGCACCTCGACGGTCAGCTCGCGCGTGCGCTCCTCGACGCGGCGCTCGAGCTCCTCGTGGGCCTGCTTGCGGACCAGCGCCGTCAGGATGTGCTGGGCGACGAAGGTGAGCAGCGCGCGGTCTTCCTCGGTATAGACGCCGGCGCGCTCGTAGTTCTGCACGACGACGGCGCCGCGAGCCTGGCCCTCCGACATCATCGGCACGCCGAGCCAGTCGGCCGCCTCAGGGCCGACCTTGCCGTCGTACTCGAGCCCCAGCTCGACCTGCACCTGCGCCGACGGCCCCACGGCCGAGCGGCCGCGCCGGATCACCGCCAGGGTCAGGCTGCCCTTGAGAGTGCTCGCCGGGATGTCTTCCTCCGGGTCGTAGACCGTCGAGTCCTGGGTGTCGGCGAAATAGATGAAACGCAGAGCATCGCGCTCGGGGTTGTACAACGTGATGAAGAAGTTCCTGGCGTACATCAGCTCGCCAACGACGCCGTGGATGCGCGGCAGCATCTCGGCCGTGTCGAGTTCACCGCTGGCGAGGTCGGTGATGGCGTACAGCGCGCCCTGCAGCCGCTCGGACTTCTTCAGGCCCTCGATCGTGATGGCGCGCTCGGCCAGCTCGAGCACGTCGGCGAAGCGGGTGGCGAGGATCGCGAGGTATTCGCGCCAGTCGTTTTCGTCCTGCGCCAGCACGCTCGCGCTGGGCCATTCGGTCACCACCACGGCGCGCGCGCGGGTTCCGGCCCGGCCGATCACGCTGGCCAGCCGGCAGCCGTCGGTCCCGGCCAGCCCGGCACGAACCTCCGCGCCGGCGGCGAAGGCGGCATCAATCAGCGCGGCTTCGGTGGGATCGGCCGCCGTCTCGGGGCAGGCGTGCCGCTGCGGGCCCTGGTGGGTGCTGCCGAGGTCCCAGGCCAGGCGCAGGGCGCGACAGGGAAAACGGGATTCGATCTGGGCAAGCGCCACGTGCGCCAGCGGGCGGGCGGCGGTCGCACCCATCAACGCGGAGGCGAACTCGGTGCCCGAACCGCTGCGCTGCCCGAAGGGAAGGACGCGCTGCGCCATGGCGCTGGCAGTCTAGCGCGCCCGGCGCCGGGGCGCGGTCAGGGCGTGGCCGACGGGGTCTCGTCGGGTGTCCGCGCCTGGATGCTCAGCGCGTGGATGTCGGTCTGCATCAGCTCGCCCAGCGCGGCGTAGACCTGGCGATGGCGCGCCAGCGCCGGCAGGCCGGCGAATGCGCCGGAAACGATCTGGACGCGGAAGTGCCCGCGGCCGGTGGCGGCGCCGGCATGACCGGCGTGCCGGTGGCTCTCGTCCTCGATCACCAGGTGCTGCGGCGCGAAGGCCGCCGTCAGCGCGGCGCGGATCTTCTCGAGTCGCCCGCCGCCCGTGCCGGTCACGGCGAATCCTGCGGCAGGTAGCGCGCCAGGAACGGCGCGTGCGCCAGCAGGAACACGAAGGTCAGCGCGGTGAAGCCGAAGGTCTTGAACTTGACCCAGGTGGCCTCGTCGTAGTGCCCGGCGACGTAGAAGTTGAGCGCCGCGCAGCCGAGGAAGAACAAGGCCCAGGCCAGGTTGACCCGGCGCCAGACCGGCTCGGGGAACTCGAAGGTCTTCTGCGGAATCCGCGCCAGCAGCACCCGCGTGCCGATGAAATGGCTGCCGAGCAGCGCCAGCGCGAACGCGCCGTACACCGCGGTCGGCTTGAACTTGATGAACGCCGGATCGTGGATCGCCAGCGTCAGGCCGCCGAGCACGGTGGCGAGTGCCGCGACGACGAGGTGCGCCTTGTGCCAGCGCTTCTGCCACGCGCGGTAGATCAGCACCAGCGCGATCGCCGCGGCGATCAGCACGGCGGTCGCGACGTAGATGTCGAACAGGAAGTAGGCGGCGAAGAACAGCAGCGCCGGCGCGTAGTCGAGCAGGAATTTCACCGACGAGCCAGTCTGGGGACAGGCCACCAATTCTACAGACCAGACCCGCTATCCTTCGTCGTCCGAAGAATTGGTGGTCTGTCCCCGGTACGCCACATGTCTGCCGAATGGCTCCGCCCGCATCCGCTGAACCCGCAGAAGCGCCTGCTCGACCATGCGGTCGCGCGCCTGCGCGAAGGCGGCGTGATCGTCTACCCGACCGACTCGTGCTACGCGCTCGGTTGCCGGCTCGGCGACAAGAACGCGGCCGACCGCGTCCGCCGGATCCGGCAGTTCGACCGCCACCACCTGTTCACCGTGGTGTGCCGCACGATGGCCGAGATCGGACGCTACGCGCGCGTGGACAATGCCCAGTTCAGCATCCTCAAGGCGCTGGCCCCGGGACCGTACACCTTCGTGCTGCGCGCCAGCGACGAGACGCCGCGGCGCGTGCTGCACGAGAAGCGCAAGACCATCGGCCTGCGCGTGCCGGACCACCCGATCACACAGTCCCTGCTGGCCGCCCTCGGCGAGCCGCTGCTGTCGTGTACCCTGGCGCTGCCGCACGACGAGCTGCCGATCAGCGACCCGGAGCAGGCGCACGGCCGCCTGCAGCACCTGGTCGACGCGGTCATCAGCGCCGGCAACTGCGGTTACGTGCCGACCACGGTGCTGGACCTGACCGGACCCGAGCCACGGCTGATCCGGAAGGGCAAGGGGGACGTGAGCCGGCTGTTCCCTGAAGAGGCCGCGCCCGCCCCGGTATAATTCGGCATGCCCTCGCTGCTCGAATTGGTCCAGACCATCGCCGTCTGGGCTCTCCCGGTCCTGTTTGCCATCACCCTCCACGAGGTCGCGCACGGCTGGACGGCGCGGGCGCTCGGCGACAACACCGCCGCGATGATGGGCCGCCTGTCCCTGAACCCGCTCAAGCACGTCGACCCGGTCGGCACGATCATCGTGCCGCTGGTGTTCATGCTGATGCCGGGCAATTTCCTGTTCGGCTGGGCCAAGCCGGTGCCGGTCTCGACGCGCAACCTGCGGAACCCGCGGCGCGACATGGCGCTGGTGGCGGCGGCCGGGCCGCTGGCGAACCTGGCGATGGCGTTCGTCTGGGGCGTGCTGCTGAAAGTGGCGCTGACGCAGAACATCGACGAGGCGCTCTGGCTCGGCATCGGCCTGATGGCCAAGGCCGGCATCGTCATCAACCTGGTGCTCATGGCACTGAACGTGCTGCCGGTGCCGCCGCTGGACGGTGCCAAGGTGCTGAGCAGCCTGCTGCCGCCGAAGCTGAGCTGGCAGTTCGACCAGATCGCGCCCTATGGCATGTTCATCATCGTCGGACTCATGCTCGCCCAGCTGCTCGGGCCGCTGCTGCGCCCGATCATCGGCGCCGGCCAGGCGCTGCTGGCGGCCGTGCTGGGGTTCGGCTGATGGCCGCCCGCAAGACGGTGCTGAGCGGCATCCAGCCCTCGGGCCACCTAACGCTCGGAAACTACCTCGGCGCGCTGAAGAACTGGGTCGCGATGCAGGAGCAGTACGACTGCTACTACACGCTGGTCGACCTGCACGCCATCACGGCGCGCCAGGACGCCGGCGAATTGCGTGAGCGCTGCTACAAGACGCTCGCCCTGATGATGGCCTGCGGCCTCGACCCGAAACGCAACGTGCTGTTCGTGCAGTCGCATGTCAGCGCGCACGCGCGCCTGGCCTGGATCCTCAACTGCTACACCATGGTCGGCGAGCTCAACCGCATGACCCAGTTCAAGGACAAGTCGCAGAAGAACGCCGACAACATCAACGCCGGCCTGTACGACTATCCGGTGCTGATGGCGGCGGACATCCTGCTGTACGACACCGCGCTGGTGCCGGTCGGCGAGGACCAGAAGCAGCACCTCGAGCTGGCGCGCGACGTCGCGATCCGCTTCAACAACGCCCACGGCGCGCCCGACAAACCGATCTTCACGGTGCCCGAGCCGATGATCCCGCAGGTCGGATCGCGCATCATGGGCCTGCAGGACCCGACGGCGAAGATGTCGAAGTCCGATAACAACGAGTTCAACAATGTCTACCTGCTCGACGCGCCCGACGTGCTGGAGCGCAAGTTCAAGCGCGCAGTGACCGATTCCGGCTCGGAAGTGCGCTACAGTGCCGACAAGCCGGGAGTCGCCAACCTGATGTCCATCCTCTCCGCCACCACGGGCGAATCCTTCGCTGCCATCGAGCAGCGTTTTGCCGGCGCCGGCTACGGCAAGTTCAAGGCCGCGGTCGCCGAGGCGGTGATCGAGAACCTCAAGCCGGTGCAGCAGCGCTACCAGGACCTCCGCGCCGACGAGGCGGGCCTGAGGCGCGTGCTCAAGGACGGCGCCGGGCGCGCGAGCGCGCACGCCAACCGCACGCTCGAGCGCGTGCATGCCGCGCTGGGCTTCATCCCGGAATGAGCGAGACGCTGCCTCCGGCCGACGCACCCGCCGGGCCCAAGGTGCTCGGCCAGCCGCTGGCCAAGCTGCCCGAAGACCTTTATATCCCGCCCGACGCGCTGCAGGTATTCCTCGAGGCTTTCGAGGGCCCGCTCGACCTGCTGCTGTACCTGATCCGGCGGCAGAACCTCAACATCCTCGACATCCCGATCCTCAAGATCACGCAGCAGTACCTGCAGTACATCGAGCTGATGCAGGACCTGCGGCTCGAACTGGCGGCCGAGTACCTCGTGATGGCCGCGATGCTGGCCGAGATCAAGTCGCGCCTGCTGCTGCCGCGGCCGGCGCTCGAGGCGGTCGAGGCCGATCCGCGCATGGACTTGGTGCGCCGCCTGCAGGAGTACGAGCGCTTCAAGGCGGCCGCCGAGAGCCTCGACGCGCTGCCGCGCGTCGGCCGCGAGATCAGCCTGGCGCAGGCGCGGCCGGAAAAGGTCGAGGCAACCGTCGAACTGGCGGTGCCGCACATCCGCGAGCTGATCGAGGCGTTCCGCGAGGCGATGCAGCGCGCCGAACTGTTCACCCGGCACCAGATCGCTCGCGAGCCCTTGTCGGTGCGCGAGCGCATGACGCGCATCCTGGCGCGCGTGTCGGCCGGCACTGGCGCGGAGTTCGCCGAGATCGTCGATCCGGGCGAAGGCCGCGCGGGCGTCGTCGTGTGCCTGCTGGCCGTGCTCGAACTGGTGAAGGGCGCGATGATCGAGCTGACGCAGGCGGCGCCGTTCGGCCCGCTGCTGATCCAGGTCGCGCGTGCGCGGCCGGCCGGGGCCGAAGACGACGCCACGGGAACCGAGGGGGAATGACCGTGGAAGTGAAAGAGCGACTCGCGCCGATTCTGGAAGCCCTGTTGCTGGCCGCGGACCAGCCGCTGTCGCTCGACCAGGTGTTCCGCATGTTCATGGCCGAGGGCGGCGTCACCAAGAAGGACGTGAAGGCCGCGCTCGAGCTGCTCGGCCAGCAGCTGGCCGGCCGCGCGGTGGAACTGCGGGAAGTGGCCAGCGGCTATCGCCTGCAGGTGCGCGCCGAGTACGCCGAGTGGGTCGGCAAGCTCTGGCAGGAGCGGCCGCCGCGCTTTTCGCGCGCGCTGCTCGAGACGCTTGCGCTGGTCTGCTACCGCCAGCCGATCACGCGCGGTGAGATCGAGGAGATCCGCGGCGTGTCGCTGTCGCCGAACATCATCAGGACGCTGATCGAGCGCGGCTGGGTGCGCGAGGTCGGCGTCAAGGAAGTGTCGGGCCGCCCGGCACTGCTCGGCACGACGCCGCAGTTCCTCGACGACTTCAATTTGAAGTCGCTCGACGAGCTGCCGTCGCTGCCCGAAATCAAGGACCCGGCCCAGCTCGAGGCGGCCCTGATGCGCCTGGGCGCCAGGGCCCCGGCGGCGGCGCTGTCGGCCGAAGCGACCCCGGATGAAACGGACCAATCCGCGACGGTCCACTAGGGCGGCGGCGGGCGGGCCTCCGGAGCGGATCCAGAAAGTCCTCGCCCAGGCCGGCGTCGCGTCGCGCCGCGCGATCGAGGCGTTGATCCGCGAGGGGCGCATCACCGTCAACGGCGAGCGCGCCGCCATCGGCCAGAAAGTCGCCCACGGCGACCGCGTGCTGGTGGACGGCAAGGGCGTCGCGCTGCCGCGCGGCGAGGAAACCGTCCGCGTGCTGGCCTACAAGAAGCGCACCGGCGAGATCGTCACGCGCGACGACCCGGAAGGCCGCCGCACCGTGTTCCGCAAGCTGCCCAAGCTGGAGGGCGGGCGCTGGGTGGCGATCGGCCGGCTCGACATCAACACCTCGGGACTGCTGCTGTTCACCAATTCCGGCGAACTGGCGAGGCGCCTGATGCACCCGAGTTTCGAGATCGAGCGCGAATACGCCGTGCGCGTGCTCGGTGAAGTGAACGACGCGATGCTCGAGCGCCTGGCGCAAGGCGTGCGCCTCGAGGACGGCGAGGGCCGGTTTGAGAAGGTGTGGCGCTCGGACGGCCCCGGCCCCTCGGACGACGAGGACGGCGCGGCCACCGGCGCGGCCAACCGCTGGTTCCAGGTCGTGGTGAAGCAGGGGCGCAACCGGCTGGTGCGGCGGATGTGGGAAGCGCAGCGCTGCCAGGTCAGCCGGCTGATCCGCGTGCGCTACGGGCCGGTCGAGCTCGGCCGCGGCATCAAATCGGCCGGCTGGCGTGAGCTCGCGCCGCCCGAGATCCGCGAGCTGCAGCGCGCAGTCGGCCTGACATGAGCCAGTCCGGCGAAAGTATCCGGCTGCCCGAGTCGCCGTACGCGATCCAGCTGCGCGAGGGCTTCCGCGACCTGCGCTTCGCGCGCGCGCTGGAGCGCGAATTTCGTGACGAGTTCGCGATTCACCACCTGCCGCGCTTGCGCGCCGGTTTCGGGTTCGTGATCGGGCTGTACATCCTGTTCCTGCTCGTGCGCCTGAAGGTCGAGACCGGCTCGATGCAGGAGTGGGGCGTGATCTTGCGGCTGATCGTGATCAGCTCGATGAGCATCACGCTTGTCTCCAGCTATTTCGCGCGGCTGCGCAACGTCCTGCCGCTGTTCGCGGTGCTCAGCTACGCGGCATTCGCGATCACGGCGACCGCGATCGAAGCGATGTTGTACAAGCTGCACCTGCATCAGCATTACGAAGGCCTGATCCTGGTGTCCTTCCACCTGTACGTGTTCAGCGGCCTGCTGTTCCGGCCGGCGCTGGTGGCCGGCGCGTCGATCTTCATGATCTACGTCATCGGCAGCATCATGGGCGGGCTGTCGGCCAAGGACGGCTGGGGCTACCAGCTGTTCTTCGTCGCGGTGACGCAGGTCACCGGCATCGTCGCGCTGTACTCGATCGAGCGGCTGGAGCGCGACAGCTTCCTGCGCCACGGCCTGTTCGGAACGCTGGCGACGCAGGACGGCCTGACCGGCCTGTTCAACCGCATGGCGTTCTTCCAGCAGTTCGACCGGCGCGTGCGGCAGGCCGCGCGCGAGCGCGTCTGCGTCGGCGTGATGCTGCTCGACGTCGACAACTTCAAGGCGTTCAACGACCGCTACGGCCACCTGGAGGGTGATGTTTGCCTGCGGGCGGTGGCCGGCGCGCTGCGCAACGAGTTCAAGCGGCCGATGGACCTGATCGCGCGCTTCGGCGGCGAGGAGTTCGTCGGCTACTGGCACGACATCCAGCCGCAGTCGCTGCGCTCGATGGCGGACCAGGTGCGCGGCGCGGTGCAGGCGCTGCGCATCGCGCACCGTGACGCGCCGAGCGGGCGCGTGACGGCCAGCGCCGGCGCGGTGGCGCTGGTGCCGGTCGAGGGCGAGTCGCTGACGGATCTGGTGCAGCGCGCCGACGAGGCGCTCTACGAGGCCAAGGAGAAGGGCCGCAACCGGGTGGTGACGCTGCTGTTGCCGTCGGCCTCCGCGCCGACCTCGCGCGGCCGGCGCGCGCCGACCGTCACGAAGGAAGGCTGAAGCTGGTTCCGTTCGCCGGCCGGCTGTCCGGGCCGAGCAGCCACAGCAGCGCGCGCGCGGCGGCATCCGGCGACGGCGCGCCGTTGGCCTGGGTGTAACCCTTGCGGCGCAGCGCGGTGTCCATCGGTCCCGGATCGAACGAGTTGACGCGGACACGCCGCGCGCTGTCGAGTTCGTCGGCCCAGGTCTGCATCAACCCCTCGAGCGCGAACTTCGACACGCCGTAAGGCCCGGCGTAGGCCTTGCCCCGGCGGCCGGCGGCATCGGAGACCAGCGCGACCGAGGCGTCGGCGGCCTGCTCGAGCAGCGGCAGGCAGTGGCGTGTCAGCGCGAATACGGCAGTGACGTTGACCTGCAGCGCTTCGAGCCAGTCCTTCGGATCGACCGTGGCCAGCGGCGTGAAGCTCTTGAAGTGCGCGGCGCAGTGGGCGACCGCGTCAAGCCGCCCGAACTCGCGCGTCAGCGTCTCGGCGAGTTGCTCGAAATCGTTCCAGGTCGCGCCCGCCAGGTTCAGCGGCACGATGGCCGGCTCGGCGCCGCCCGCGCCCTTGATCTGGTCGTACACGGCTTCGAGCTTGGCGACGGTGCGGCCGAGCAGCACGACGGTCGCGCCGTGGCGCGCGCAGTCGAGCGCGGTGGCGCGGCCCAGCCCGTCACCGGCGCCCGTCACTACCACCACGCGCTGCGCCAGCAGGTCGGACGCCGGCGCGTAGTCCTGCGGGATCACGGCCACAGCGTGCCCAGCTCCTCGGGCTCCTGCAGGATCGCGTCCGCGCCCCAGCGCTCGATCGGCTCACCGTAGTCGACGTAACCCCAGGCTGCGGCGGCCACCGGCATGCCGGCGGCGTGCGCCGCCATCACGTCGCGCAAGTCGTCGCCGACGTAGACGCACTCGGCGGCGGGCAGGCCGAGCGTGAAGCAGGCGCGCAGCAGCCCGTCCGGAGCGGGCTTGGGCTTCAAGGCCTCGGTGGCGCCGATCGTGACGGCCGCGCGCGCGGCGAGGTTCAGCTCCTGCATCAGCGGATCGGTCAGCCATTGCGGCTTGTTGGTGACCACGCCCCACGGCACCCTGCGCCGCTCGAGGTCGGCGAGCGCGCGGTCCATGCCCGGGAACAGGCGCGACTTGCGCGCCAGGTTCTTGCGGTAATACGTCAGGAAGGTCTCGCGGCGCGCCGGGAAATCGGCGTGGTCGGGATCGATGCCGAAGGCGACCTTGAGCAAGCCGCGCGCGCCGGCGGACGCCACCGGGCGGTACTGCGAGACGGACAGGGGCGACAGCCCCGATTCGGCGCGCACCAGGTTGGCGGCGTGGCCGAGGTCCGGCGCGGTGTCGACCAGCGTGCCGTCGAGGTCGAACAGGACTGCGCGCGGCCCCTTCACGACCGATCTCACGGTGCGACGGGCTTGCGACAGCGCATCAGGTAGTTCACGTCGCAGTCGTCCGCTAGCTGCGCGGCCTTCAGCAGCGGGTTGTAGGTCAGTCCGCGGATCTCGACGACTTCGAGGCCGGCCGCGCGGGACCAGCGGTCGAGCTCGGACGGCCGGATCAGCTTGGCGTAGTCGTGGGTGCCCCGCGGCAGCAGGCCCAGCACGTATTCGGCGGCGACGATGGCCAGCGCCCAGGCCTTCGGGTTGCGATTGATCGTCGAGAACACGACCGGCGCGCCGGGCCGCGCGAGCCTCGCGCAGGCGGCGACCACCGACGCGGGGTCGGGCACGTGTTCGAGCATCTCGAGGCAGGTGACGAGGTCGAATGCGCCCGGCCTCTCGACCGCCAGCGTCTCGGCGGCGACCGCGCGGTACTCCACGGCCAATTTCGAGACCTTCAGGTGCGCGCGCGCCGCGGCAAGCACGTCCTCGGCCAGGTCGATGCCGGTGACGGTCGCGCCGCGCGCCGCGAGCGCTTCGGTGAGCAGTCCCCCGCCGCAGCCGATGTCGACCGCCGTTTTGCCGGCGAGCGAGCCGGCGGCCTGCTCGATGTAGCGCGTGCGCACCGGGTTGATGACGTGCAGCGGCGCCATCTCGCCGTCCGGGTCCCACCAGCGCGCCGCGATCTGGTCGAAGCGCGCGATCTCGTCCCGATCGACGTTCGTAATCATTTTCTTATCTTCGATCGCCATTCCTGCGCGCGGGCGATGGCGGCGGCTTCGTCGACGGTTTGCAACTCGCGGTTGCGCATCAGCGCGCGCCCGGCGACGAACACGTCGGTGACGTTGTGGCGCGCGCCGGCGTAGACGATCTGCGAAATGGCGTTGTACACCGGTTGCGTGCCGGCCTCGCCGAGGTCGAGCGCGATGAAGTCGGCGGCCTTGCCGGCCTTGAGCGAGCCGATCTCCGTGTCGAGCCCGAGCGCCTTGGCGCCGGCCAGCGTGGCCATGTGCAGCGCCGCCGGCGCGGGCAGGGCGCGCGCGTCGTTGGCGACGCCCTTGGCGAGCAGCGCGGCGGTGCGCATCTCGCCGAGCAGGTCGAGGTCGTTGTTGCTGGCCGCACCGTCGGTACCGACCGCGACGTTGACGCCGGCGGCGAGCAGCTTGCCGACCGGCGTGAAGCCGCTGGCCAGCTTGAGGTTGGACTCGGGGCAGTGCGCGACGTGCACGCCGAACTGCGCGGCCTCGGCGATTTCGGCGTCGGTCAGCTGGGTCATGTGCACGGCGATGAAGTC
>JBOICR010000268.1:0-3281 GCA_050740195.1 Nevskiaceae bacterium
CGCGATGGGCCTGCACCGGCGCGGCGAGTGCCAGGCCGAGCGCCAGCAGGATCAGGGCTTTGTTCATGGTCATCTCCGGTTACAGCATCGCGCGCAGGTCGCTCGCGCGGTTTTCGGTGCTCGCCAGCAGCGAGCGCAGGGGTGCGGATTCGGGGTGCTGCTTCAGGGCCTGGCGCAGCTCGCGCTCGGCCTGCTTCACGATCGACAGGTGGGCCTCGACGATCGCGCGGCTGTGGTCGCCGAGCGGCAGCGAAGCGGTCTGCGCGCCGGCGGTCCCGCCGGGCTGCTGCTGCAGCGACAGCGTGAACACCGCAGCCATGCCGGCGACCAGGCTCGCGGCCAGCGTGAACTGCACGAGGCCGTAGCGCGAGCGGCGGCGCGCGTGCAGGCGCGCGGCGATCCCGGGCCACAGGTCGCGCGACGGCGCGCGCGCGCGCGTGAGCTGGTCCAGTCCTTCGATGCGGTCAGTGTCGTCGTTCATTGCAAGTGCTCCTTCATCAACTTCCGGGCGCGGTGCAACTGCGCCTTGCTCGTGCCCACCGCGATACCGGTGAGCTCGGCGATCTCCTCGTGCAGATAGCCTTCCACGTCGTGCAACCACAGCACCGTGCGGGCGCCTTTCGGCAGCTTCGCCAGCGCGCGCTCGAGGTCGCGTGCCAGCATTCCGTCGTCCGCGACGGTCCACAGCTCCGGCGCCGGTGCCTGGGCCTCCGCATCCTCGAACGTCGTCCAGCGCTTCAGCAGGCGGTGCTCGCCGAGCACGACGTTGACGGTGATGCGGTGCAGCCAGGTGCCGAACTGCGAATCGCCGCGAAAACCTTCGAGCTTCTCCCAGGCGCGCACGAACGCATCCTGGGTTGCCTGCTCGGCTTTCGCGCGGTCGCCATGGCACAGGCGCACGCACAAACCGAAAACCTTGTCGCTATGGCGCCGGTAGAGCTGCTCGAAGGCGCGTGAGTCGCCGTCGCGGGCCCGACCCACCAGCAAGGACTCATCGCCCCCCGCCGGTGCCGCCTGCCCCCACCCGCCCGAGTCCGCCGTCGCGACCATGGTCGTCATTGTCCATGAGATGCAGGACGGCCCCGGAAGGTTTAACCTGCGCGCCCTTTGTTTTCCGGGTCTTAGCCATGGATTTGCGCCATTCGCTGGGGGTCGCCGCGTCGCTCCTGGCCAGCCAGTTGCGCGGCTGGCGCGGCATGGCGGCCTACCGTCCGGCCTCGCGCCAACCCGAGAAGCTGCTCGAGCTGTACGAGTACGAGGACTGCCCCTATTGCCGGCTGGTGCGCGAGGCGCTGACCGAACTGGACTTCGATGCGCTGATCTATCCCTGCCCTAAGGGCGGCCAGCGCTTCCGGCCGAGTGTCAGGGAGATGGGCGGCAAGTTCCTGTTTCCGTTCCTGGTCGACCCGAACACCGGCCGGCAGATGTACGAGTCGGCCGACATCGTCGCCTACCTTCTCGAAACCTACGCCGACGCGAAACCCACGCCGGGCTTCCTCGACCGGCGCATCAAGGTCGCGACCTCGACGCTCGCCAGCGTGGTGCGCGCGCGCCACGGCTGGCGTGCCCGGCCGTCGAAAGCGCCGGCGCAGCCGCTCGAGCTGTTCAGCTTCGAAGCCAGCCCGTACTCGCGCCTGGTGCGCGAGGCGCTGACCGAGCTCGAGCTGCCGTACGTGCTGCGCAACACCGGCAAGGGCCACTGGAAGGACCTCGGCCCGCCGGTGGTGCGCGACCGGCTGCACCAGGCGGAGAAGGGCACGACCCGCAACCGCAAGGTGCTGGCCGAGCGCACCGGCAGCGTGCAGCTGCCGTACCTGGTCGATCCGAACACCGGCAAGGAGATGTACGAGTCGGCGGCGATCCTGCAATACCTCGAAGAGACCTATGCCGCCTGAGGAGCACCTGCGCACCGGCGAGATGCCGGTGCCCGAACTGCGGCGCCCGGTCACGCGCTGGTTCCTCGAGATGACGTCACCGGGGCAGCTCAAGCGCTCGCCGGTGCCCGACCCGGCTCCGCTGATCGTGCGCGCCGAAGTGCCCTCGCCCGCGCTCAACCGCTTCCTCTACACCAGCGTCGGCGGCGCCTGGCACTGGACCGATCGCCTGCCGTGGACCTGGTCGCAGTGGATGAAGTGGCTGGACCGTCCCGAGCTGCAGACCTGGATCCTGTACGTTTCCGGCACGCCGGCCGGGTACTTCGAACTCGAGAAGCAGCCCGACGACCAGGTCGAGCTGGCGTATTTCGGCATCGCGCCGGAGTTCATCGGCAGGAAGCTCGGTGGCCACCTGCTGACGGTCGCGCTCGAAAAGGCCTGGGCCATGGGCGCCAGGCGAATCTGGGTGCACACCTGCACCCTCGACCACGCCGCCGCGCTCGCCAACTACAAATCGCGCGGCATGACCGTGTTCAAGGAAGAGACCGAAGCGAAGACCGTCGGCACCACGCCGGGGCCCTGGCCCGGAGCGCACGCGTGATCCAGGCCGAGTGGGCCGTGTTCCTGACCGTCGCGCTGGCGCACGCGCTCGCCGTCGCCAGCCCGGGGCCCGATTTCGCCATGGTCGTGCGCCAGTCGCTCGCGTTTGGCCGCGGCGCCGGGTTGTGGACCGCCGCCGGCATCGGGGCCGGCATTTTTTTCCACGTCGCCTACGGCCTGTTCGGGCTCAACTGGCTGACCCAGCGCTATCCGCAGTCGCTGACCGCGCTCGGCGTGGCTGGCGCGCTGTTCCTGCTGTGGATGGGCGCGCAGGCCGTGCGCTCCAAGCCGTTGGCGGACGACGGCGAAGAGCTGCCGCCGGCCCAGCCCGGCGATGCGGCGAAGTTCTTCGGTATCGGCGTGCTGACCAACGTGCTGAACCCGAAGGCCGTGCTGTTTTTCGTGGCGCTGTTCACGGCCGTGATCACCGGCCCGGTGTCCACGCTGATGAAGATCGTGCTGGGCCTGTGGATTCCGCTGGCGACGTTCGGCTGGTTCGCTTTCGTCGCCACCATGCTCGGCAACCCCGCCACGCGCCGCAAGCTGCGCCACGTCGCGCACTGGATCGACCGGGCGATGGGCGCCGTGCTGCTGGCGCTCGGCACCGGAATGCTGATCACCCTGCTGCGCTGAGCCGGGCAAGCTCCTCGCGCAGCACGTCTTCGGCCGTGCGGGTGCGGCCGTCGGCAAACCTGATCAGGTAGGCCTCCCCCGACAACGACGAGTACGACGCACACAGCCTGATGAAATCGCCCGCGGTCCTCACGCGGCTGCCGGCCTTCTCGCGCTTGAGCTGCAGGTGCTTCG
>JBOICR010000269.1:0-1701 GCA_050740195.1 Nevskiaceae bacterium
TCTCATCTTCGACGGGAACAAAGCCAACCGTTTCAACCTGTATCCGCTGCACTGCAACGCGAACTATCGCGAGAACGGCATGTCAGCCACGTTGAAGGGGGCGGGATTCAGCATCCACGACGTCACCATCGAGAACACGATGTGCGGATCGGCGCTCGAACTGAGCGGGTCGAACTTCAACGTGAAGCGTACCGGGTTCGTCGGAGACCGGATTCGTTGACTCAGGCCACCTTGGCCTGGGCATAGTACTGCGCTTCGCACTCTGCTGGCGGGATGTCGCCGATCGGCCCCAGCAGGCGGCGGTTGTTGAACCAGTCGACCCACACCAGCGTGGCGAACTCGACGGCCTCGAGCGACCGCCACGGGCCTTTCCGCTGAATCACCTCCGTCTTGAAGAGCCCGATGACCGACTCGGCCAGGGCATTGTCGTACGCGTCGCCGCAGCTCCCGACGGACGGCGCGATGCCGGCGTCAGCGAGGCGGTCGGTGTAGCGCATCGAGAGATATTGCGATCCGCGATCCGAATGGTGCACCAGGTCGGTGAGGGCGTCAGGCCCCCGTGCGTAGATGGCCTGCTCCAGGGCGTCGAGGACGAAGTCGGTCCGCATCGAGGCCGACACGCGCCAGCCGACGAGGCGCCGCGCGAAGACATCAATCACGAAGGCGACAAACACGAAGCCGGCCCAGGTGGCGACATACGTGAAGTCCGACACCCAGAGCTGGTTCGGCCGCGTGGCCACGAACTGGCGATCGACGAGATCGCGCGGCCGCGCGGCGTCCCCCGCGTGGGTCGTCGTGATCCACGCGCGGCCACGCACGGCGCCGGCCAGGCCCATCGCGCGCATCAGCCGGCCGACGGTGCAGCGCGCCGCGCGGATCCCTTCCCGTCGCAACTGCTTCCACACCTTGCGGACGCCGTAGACGTGGTGATGGTCGTCCCAGACCCGCTGAATCTCCCCGCGCAGCACGGCGTCCCGGTGCGCGCGGGTTGAGCACCGGGTCGGATCGATCTGCTGGCGACGATGGCGATGGTACGTCGATGGGGCGATCGGCAACCACGCGCAGATCGGCTCGACCCCGTACTGATCCCGATGCGCGTCGATGAACGACACCATCGCGGCTACGTCCGTCGGCGGTCGAGCTCCGCCTGGGCGAAATACGCGGACGCCTTCCGCAGGATCTCATTCGCCCGCCGCAGCTCGCGCACCTCGCGCTCCAGCGCCGTGAGCCGCTCGCGCTCGCTCGTCGTCAGCCCCGCGCGCTGCCCGGTGTCGCGCTCCGCCTGGCGCAGCCACTTGCGCAGGGTCTCCGCCGTCAGCCCCAGCTTCGTCGCGACCGCCTGCAGCGCCGCCCACTCCGAGGGGTGCGCCGGCCGCTGCTCCATCACCAGCCGGATCGCGCGCTCACGCACCTCCGGTGCAAACCGACTTCGACGTCCCATAGACCCCATCCTCCCAAGAAATGAGGTCTCCGAGAATCCCGGTACGCTTCAGCACGGCGCTGTGGACTACAAGGAGTGCGCGGCCGACGACCTCGCAGCGAAATGGGGCACACCGTTCACACGCGTGATGAAGCTGAGGCCGGGCGAGACGGCGGTCTTCGCCTACATCGTGTTCAAGTCCCGCGCGCACCGCGACCGGGTCAACGCGAAAGTAATGAAGGACCAGCGGCTTATGGCAGGCATGGAAAACAAGCCGATGC
>JBOICR010000270.1:0-11523 GCA_050740195.1 Nevskiaceae bacterium
CCCAACGGCGGCACCTGGCTCGGCTACACGCTCGGCACCGTCGGCGCCGGCCTGATCGTGTGGCTGGCCTGGCTCGGCGTGCGCAAGCGCCGCTACGCGAGCCACCTCGGTACCGTGAAGGGCTGGGTGTCGGCACACGTCTATCTCGGCGTGGCGCTGCTGCTGGTGGCGACGCTGCACACCGGCTTCCAGTTCGGCCTGAACCTGCACACGCTGGCCTACGTGCTGATGGTGCTGGTGATCGCCAGCGGCGTGTTCGGCGTCGCCGTGTACACGCGCTACCCGCGCATCATCACCGACCACCGCGCGCAGGCCACGCGCGAGGGCTGGATCGACGAGGTGCTCGAGCTCAACGAGCGAGCGATCCAGCTGGCCGACCAGGTCGGGCCCGACGTGCATCGCTTCGTGCTGCGCTCGGCCGAGAAGGTGCGCGTCGGCGGCACCTGGCGCCAGCAGCTCCTCGGTGGCCAGTCGGACGGCGCGCCGGAGCTGGCAGCGCTGGCCGGGATCCTGCGCAAGAAACTCGCCGCCTCCGGTGCCGAGCGCGCCGCGGTCGCCGATGCCGAGCAGGTCATCCTGCTGACCGACGAGAAGATCGTGATGAGCGAGCGCGACCCGGCGGTCGAGCGCCTCAAGCAGCTGCTCGAACTGCTGACGCGGCGCAACGACCTCGCCGCGCGCGTCAACTACGACGTGCAGATCCACGCGCGGCTGCAGATCTGGCTGTACCTCCACGTGCCGCTGACCGCCGCGCTGCTGGCGGCTCTGGCGGCGCACATCGTCGCCGTCTTCCTGTACCGGTGAGCGCGCGCCGATGAAAGTCATCCTGCGCCGGATGGAATCGCTGGGCGGCCTCGAGGTCGCTGCCGACGAGCCGATCGAGGTCGATCGCGTCAGGATCGGGCGCGGCACCGACCAGGACGTGCAGCTGGCCGACATGCGCATCACGCTCGCGCATGCCGAAATCCGCCCGCATGCCGGCGCCTGGCGCATCGAGTGCCGCAGCGAGAACCCGGTGTGGATCAACGGCCGCCCGGTGGTCGAGGGGCCGGTCACGTTCGACGACGCGCTGAACTTCGGGCGCTACCGGATCCACCTGCGCACGCCGCCGCCGGACACCGACGCCGAGCTGCTGCTCGAGATCGTGGAGCACATGACCGCGCGCGCCGTCGAGGCCGCGCGCAAGGCGCGCGTGAGGGTCAGCCTGGTCGAGGCCGGCCTGCGCAAGCGCGGCTGGGCCTGGGGCCTGGCCGTCGGCGTGACCGGCCTGCTGCTGGCGTTGCCGGTCGCGCTGCGCTACGGCACCGGCGGCGAGGCCGGCGCCTCGCTCGACCGCGCCTGGCAGTCCGGGCCCCCCAGCGCGGCCCACAGCGGCTTCGTCCACGACTGCGACACCTGCCACCAGGCGCCGTTCACCGCCGTGCGCAACGATGCGTGCCTCGCCTGCCACAAGAACCAGGCGCAACACGGCGACCATCCGCAGATCCTGGCGCTCGGCGACATGAGCGATGCGCGCTGCGGCAGCTGCCACCTCGAGCACACCGGGCGTGACACGCTGATCGCGCGCAAGACCGAGCTGTGCACCGACTGTCATGCCGACCCGGCCGACCGCTTCGCCGAGGCGCAGCTCGTCCCCGCCGGCCGGTTCGACGACGACCATCCCGCCTTCACGCTGAGCCTGCCGTCATGGGAAAACGACGAGGTGCGGCGCGTGGAAGTGGCGCAAGAGTCCGGCCAGCCGCGCGAGCAGTCGCGGCTGAAATACCCGCACGACGTCCACCTGGTCCGCGACGGCGTCGCCTCGCCGGACGGCAAGCGTGTGCTCGAGTGCGTCGACTGCCACCGGCCGATGGGCACGTCGTTCACGCCGATCCGCATGGAGGACCACTGCCAGTCCTGCCACCAGCTCGACTTCGACCCGGAGGTCGGGGAGCGGCGCTTGCCACACCGCACGCCCGGCGAAGTGGCGGCAATCATCCTCGACCACTACGCGCGCATGGCGCTGGAAGGCGGCGTGCAGGAGCAGAGCGCGCCCGAAGCCGTGCGGCTGCTGCGCCGGCCGGGTGAGGCCATGCGCACCGAGGAGCGCCAGGCCGCAATGGGCTGGGCCCAGACGCGCGCCCGGGAGACGATGGACGACGTGTTCGCACGGCGCGTGTGCGTCGAGTGCCACGAAGTCGTCGAGGTCGACAACCCGTCGCGCCCGTGGGATGTGGCGAAGGTGGCGATGACGTCGTCCTTCCTGACCGGCGCGCGCTTCGACCACGGCGCGCACAAGACCGAGACCTGCGAACGCTGCCACGACGCGCGGGGCTCGAAGCTCAGCGCCGACGTGCTGGTCCCGCCGCTGGCCAACTGCCGCGAATGCCACGGCGATCCCGGCACGCGCAACAAGCTCGGCACCGCCTGCGTCGACTGCCACGGCTTCCACATGGCCAAGGAGACGTTTTACGGCACGCCGGAGCCGGCGCGGTGAGCAAAAAGCGCTTTGTGTCTTTGCGTGAAACGGTCTTTTCTGCAGGTCTCGCGCTGGCGCTGGCGGCCTGCTCCGGCGGCGACGGCGGCATCGGCGGCGGCGGCTGCACCGGCTTCTGCGCCGACACGCCGACGCGGCTCACCGTCGCCGACGTGGAGCAGGTGATCGCCCAGGCCGTGGCCGAGGCGGGGGCGCGCGGCGCCAGCGCGACGATCGCCGTCGTCGACCGCACCGGCAACGTGCTCGGCGTGTTCCGCATGAACGGCGCCGACCCGAGCCTGGCCACCGATGGCGGGCGCGGGGTGTCGGGGGGTCTCGACAACGTCGGCGTCGTGCCGTCGGCGCTCGGCGCCATCGCCAAGGCCGTGACGGGCGCCTACCTGAGCTCCGAGGGCAATGCGTTCACCAGCCGCACGGCCAGCCAGATCGTGCAACAGCACTTCTACCCCGGAGAGTTCGGGCAGCCGTCCGGGCCGCTGTTCGGGGTGCAGTTCTCGCAGCTGCCCTGCTCCGACCTCAACGCACGCTTCGACGGCATTACGCGCCCGAGCCCCGGCCCGCACCGTTCCCCGCTGGGCCTCGCGGCCGATCCCGGCGGCCTGCCGCTGTACAAGGGGGGCACGGTCGTCGGCGGCATCGGCGTGCTGGCCGACGGCATCTACGGCGTCGACCGCGACATCCGCGACCGCGACGTCGACGACGACGAGGTCATCGCGCTGGCCGGCGCCTTCGGCTTCGAGGCGCCGGCCGACCGGCGGGCCGACCGCATCACGGTTGACGGCAAGGCGCTCCGCTTCGTCGACGCCGCCGCTGCCGACCTGGCAGCGGATCCCGCGGCCGCGCCGGCGTTCGCCGCCATTGTCGGCGTCGCCGGCACGCTCGTCGCCGTGCCCGGCTACGCCGGCGCCGCGATCGTTGCGGGCACCGCCTTCGGCCAGCCGGAGTCCGGCGTGCGTCCGGCCCCAGGCGCGCTCGCGGCGCTCGATGCGTTCGTGCTGGTGGACGACACCGATACCGAGCGCTTCGCGCCGTCCGCGGCCACCGACGCGAGCGTGACCGGGCCCGACGCGCTGACCGCAGCGGAAGCCGAGCAGCTGCTGGCGAGCGCGCTGGCGGTGGCCAACCGGACCCGCGCGCAGATCCGCCGTCCGCTGGGCACGCCGGCGCGGGTCTCGGTCTCCGTGGTCGACAGCTTCGGCGCCGCGCTCGGCGTCGCCCGCACGCGCGACGCGCCGATCTTCGGCATCGACGTGTCGCTGCAGAAGGCCCGCACGGCCGCCTTCATGTCCAACGTAGGCGCCGCGGCGGACCTTGCGGCGACCCCCGACACGACCTACCTCGGCAGCGGCGACACCGCGTCGATCGCCGGCTACGTTCCGGCGTTGCGCGCTTTTCTCGGTCGCCCGACCGCGCTCGCCGACGGCGCCGTCGCCTTCTCCGCCAAGGCCACGGCCAACCTGGCGCGGCCGTATTTCCCCGACGGGCTGGCCGGCGGCGCGCACGGGCCGTTGGCGCAGCCGATCGCGGCCTGGAGCGTGTTCTCGACCGGGCTGCAGCTGGACCTGTTGAACAGCGCCGTCATCCGACACGTGACGTTCGTACTCGGCGGCGGAACGGACGTCCCGGCCGGTGAGTGCACCGGGCTCCCGGCGACGGCGAACGGCGCCAACCGGCTCGCCAACGGCACGCAGATCTTCTCGGGCGGCGTGCCGATCTACCGCGGCGCCACGCTGGTGGGCGCGATCGGCGTTTCCGGCGACGGCGTCGACCAGGACGACATGATCTCCTTCCTCGGCCTGCACGAGGCCGGCCTCGCGCTCGGCACCGGGCTCGGCAACGCGCCGGCGGCAATGCGCGCCGACACCCTGACGCCGTTCGGCGTGCGACTGCGCTACGTGCAGTGCCCGCAATCACCGTATTACGCCTCCAGCGAACAGAACGTCTGCGAGGGCAAATGACAAAGACGTTTCTCGCCAAGCACGCCAAGATCGCAAAGGAAATAGTCGCCGTTCCCTGGCGCTTTTTCTTGACACTGGTGCTGGCGACAGGCGTCGCCGCAGCGCAGGTGCCCGACATCCGCCAGCGTCCGGGCGACAAAGAGAAGGTGGAGCCGGGAGAGACTCCAAAGGCACAGCGCGCACCCGGACGTCGCGACGAGCCCGAGCCACAGCAGCTGCCGGACCCCAACCGCCGCAGTGGGCTCGCCCCGGTCGCGCCGCCCGATGCGGACCCCGGCCCGGCCTCGGCGATCCCGGATCGCTGGCGCCTGCTCGAGGCGCTGGACCTGCTGCCCGAGCGCTGGTACGACCCCTACCGGCAGAACGCGCTGAAGGGCGACAAGCCGGTCATCGGCGACGACGGCTTCATCACGCTGCTCGGCATTTCCGACACGGTCTACGAGCCGCGCCGCCTGCCGACCCCGGTCGGCCCGCAGAGCACCAGCGGCGCCGGCTCGACCGACATCTTCGGCGCCGGCGAGCAGTGGATCGCGAGCCAGACGCTGCTGTTCTCGTTCGTCTATCTCAAGGGCAACACCACGTTCAAGCCGCCCGACTTCGAGTTCCACCTGACGCCGGCCTACAACTTCAACTACGTGCAGTCGCAGGAGGAGCGCCTGCTCGAGGTCGACCCGCGCGGCGGCAAGGGCCGCGGCGACCAGCACCTCGGGTTGCAGGAGCTGTTCGTCGACTTCCACCTGCGCAACGTGTCGGACCGCTACGACTTCGACAGCGTGCGCTTCGGCATCCAGCCGTTCTCGACCGACTTCCGCGGCTTCCTGTTCCAGGACAACCAGCTGATGGCGCGGCTGTTCGGCACACGCGGCAACAATCGCTACCAGTACAACGTCGCCTGGATCCGGCGGCTCGAGAAGGACACCAACAGCGGGCTCAACGATGCCGGCCGCCCGCTGCGCGACGACGATCTGTACGTGGTCAACGCCTACATGCAGGACTTCCCGGTGCTGGGTCACACCTCGCAGGCGATTCTCGCGCACAACCGCAACACCGAGACCGAGGTGTTCTTCGACAACAACGGCTTCCTGGCGCGGCCGCTGTCGTTCGGCAGCGAGCGCCCGCGCGAATACGAAGTCACCTACCTCGGCTACAACGGCGACGGCCACTTCGGCCGCCTGAACCTGACCAGCTCGCTGTATTGGGCGCTGGGCACCGAAACCTCCAGCCCGTTCCGCGACAGCAAGGGCGACATCAGCGCGGGCTTCACCGCGTTCGAGGCGTCGATGGACTTCGACTGGACCCGCTGGCGCGCGAGCCTGCTGTGGGCCAGCGGCGAGGACGATCCGTTCGACGACGAGGCGAACGGCTTCGACGCGGTGTTCGAGAACCCGATCTTCGCCGGCGCGGACACCAGTTTCTGGATCCGCCAGCCGGTGCCGCTGGTCGGCGGCGGCGTGGTGGCGCTGTCGGCGCGCAACGGCGTGCTGAACAGCCTGCGCCACAGCAAGGAGCACGGCCAGAGCAACTTCACCAATCCCGGCGTCCAGCTCGCCGGCGTCGGCGCCGATTTCGACCTGACGCCGCAACTGCGGCTGTCGCTCAACGCCAACCAGTTGTGGTTCGACGACACCGCCGTGCTCGAGGTCGCGCGCAACCAGGGCAGCATCGACCGCGAGATCGGACTGGATCTTTCGGCGGCGCTGATCTGGCGGCCGTTCATGCAGCAGAACATCGTGCTGCGCGTGTCCGGCGCGATGCTGCAGCCGGGCGACGGCTTCAAGGACCTGTTCCCGGACGAGACGCCCTACTCCGTGCTGACCAACCTGATCCTGACTTACTGAAAAAGATGAAAAGACGTTTCTCGCAAAGCACGCCAAGACCGCCAAGCATGAATGCGCTTTTCCTTGGCGATCTTGGCGTGCTTGGCGCGAAATTTCTTCTTCTTTTCTGTTTCGCTTCACCGGTGGCGGCGGCGGAGGCCCCACCCGCGCCGCGCACGCAGACGCAGGCCGAGGCCAACGCCAAGAGCGTCGGCTGCGGCTCGTGCCACAGCCCGATGGACAAGCGCAGCATGCACAACACCACGGCTGTCGTGCTCGGCTGCACCGACTGCCACGGCGGCGATGCGACGGTGATCGCGCCGAAGGTCCAGCCCGACCATCCGGCTTACCGCACCGCGGTGCGCGCCGCGCACGTGCTGCCGTCGCATCCCGAGCGCTGGCCGTCGAGCCGCAACCCCGAGGGCAGCTACGCCGACCTGAACCGGGAAGGCCCCGAGTTCGTGCGCTTCATCAACCCGGGTGACCTGCGCGTCGCGCGCGAGTCCTGCGGCGCATGCCACGAGGCGATCATAGCCGCGGTAGAACGTTCCTTGATGACCACCGGCGCGATGCTGTTCGGCGGCGCTTCGTACAACAACGGCATCCTGCCGTTCAAGCGCTACGTGCTCGGCGAGGCGTACACCCGCGACGGCGAGCCCGGCACGATCAAGGGGCCGGTCACGCCAGACGACAACATGAAGAAGAAGGGCGTGCTGCCGGAGTTGTACCCGCTGCCGGCCTGGGAAATCACGCCGCCGGCCGACGTGTTCCGCGTGTTCGAGCGCGGCGGGCGCAACATCAACACCATCTTTCCCGAGACCGGCATCCCGAACGCGCTCGGCCTCACCCAGCGGCTCGAAGAACCCGGCCGGCCGGACCTGAAGCAGTCCAACCGCGGACCCGGCACCGGCAACCGCATCGCCGTGCCGCTGCTGAACATCCACAAGACGCGCCTGAACGACCCGCTGCTGGCGTTCCTGGGCACCAACGACCAGCCGGGCGACTACCGCTCCTCGGGCTGCTCGGCCTGCCACGTGGTCTACGCCAACGATCGCGATCCGCGACACAGCGGCCCGTACGCGCGTTTCGGCCACACCGGCAAGACCGTCACCGCCGACCCGACGATCCCGAAGGACGAAGAAGGCCATCCGTTAAAGCATGAATTCACGCGCGCGATCCCGACCAGCCAGTGCATGGTCTGCCACATGCACCAGCCGAACGTCTTCCTGAACTCGATGCTCGGCTACACGATGTGGGACTACGAATCCGACGCGCCGGCGATGTGGCCGAAACAGCAGAAATATCCGACGGCGGCCGAGATCCACGCCACCAACCTGCGCAATCCCGAAGAAGCGGCGATCCGCGGCTCGTGGGGCGATCGCGCCTTCCTCGACAAGGTGTCCGAGCTCAATCCGCAGCTCAAGGACACGCAGTTCGCCGACTACCACGGTCACGGCTGGAACTTCCGCGCGATCTTCAAGCGCGATCGCAAGGGCAACCTGCTCGACGCACAGGGCGCCGTCGTGCCCGACGACGATCCGCAGAAATTTGCCGGGCCGGGCGGCAAGGGCAAGGCCGTGCACCTGTCCTCGATCCACGTCGACAAGGGCATGCACTGCGTCGACTGCCACTTCGGGCAGGACAACCACGGCAGCGGCCACATCTACGGCGAAGTCGCCCAATCCATCGAGATCGACTGCCAGGACTGCCACGGCACCGCCGACCGCATGCCGACACTGCGCACCTCGGGGCCGGCGGCGCCGCCGGGCGGCACCGACCTGTCGCGACTGCGCCTGCCGGACGGCCAGCTGCGCTTCGAGTGGATCGGCGGCGAGCTGTGGCAGCGCTCGGTCATCACGCCGGGGCTGAGCTGGAAGATGAGCCTGGTCAGGAACACGGTGACGGCGGGCCACAAGGACTACAACGCCAAGGCCGCGCGCGCCAAGCTGGTGTCGCGCGATACCGCCGCGCAAGCCTTCGGCCGCCAGGTCAAGCCGAAGGACCGCGCGCACCAGGACGACGAGATGATGTGCGTGACCTGCCACACCTCGTGGACCACGTCGTGCTTCGGCTGCCACCTGCCGATCCAGGCCAACTGGAAGACCGAGCGCCAGCACTACGAGGGCGGCGAGACGCGCAACTACGCGACCTACAACCCGCAGGTGGTGCGCGACGACTTCTACATGCTCGGCAAACACGGCGAAGCCAAGGGCAACCGCATCGCGCCGGTGCGCTCGACCTCGGCGCTGGTGCTGTCGTCGACCAACGCCAACCGCGAGCGCATCTACATCCAGCAGCCGCCGGTCGCGGCCAGCGGCTTCTCGTCGCAGGCGTTCGCGCCCCACTACCCGCACACCGAGCGCAAGACCGAGACCAAGACCTGCACCGACTGCCACCTCTCGGCCGCCAACGACAACAACGCCTGGCTGGCCTCGCTGCTGGGCCAGGGCACCGACTTCGTCGACTTCGTCGGCTTCAACGCGTACGTCGGGCTCGACGGCGGCATCGCCGCGGTGCCGGTCACCGAGTGGAGCGAGCCGCAAGCCGTGATCGGCAGCTACCTGCATCGCAACGCGTACCCGGATTTCTACGCGCAGCACACGCTGCGCGGCCGCGAGCTCCCGGACGCGAAGCTGCACGGTGCCGGCGGCGCGGCCCACTGCCTGCAACTGCGCGGCGAATACCTGTTCGTCGCCGAGGGCAAGGGCGGCCTGCGGGTGTACGACGCGGCGAGCATCGCCAACAAGGGCTTCAGCCAGCCGCTGATCACTGCGCCGTTCTCGCCGCTCGGCCACGACACGCGCGTCGACAGCAAGAACGCCACGTGCGTCGCGCTGCCGACCAACCAGCCGATCAATCCGCTGCGCAACCAGGGCGACCTGATGCGGATCGAAAACCAGGAGCAGCCGTTCCACGAGATCTACCACTACGCGCTCGTCACCGACGCGGTCGAGGGGCTGATCCTGGTCGACGTCGACTCGCTGGCCGACGGCGAGCCGCGCAACAACTTCCTCCGGCGCGCGCTGACCTGGAACCCCAACGGCGCGCTGACCGGCGCGCGCCACGCCACGATCGCCGGCAATTTCGCCTACATCGCCACGCCCGCGGGCCTGGCGGTCGCCGACCTCAGCGAGCCGCTGAAGCCGAAGCTCGAAGCGATCGTGAAACTCGAGGACGTGCGCGCCACCCAGGTCCAGTTCCGCTACCTGTTCGCCACCACGTCTGAGGGCCTGCGCGTGCTCGACGTGACGCAGCCCGCGCGGCCGGCGTTCGTGAAGACCGGCGTCGTGCCGATCCAGAACGCCTGGAAGCTGCACGTCGCGCGCACCTATGCCTACGTCGCGGCCGGGGCCGAGGGCGTGGTCGTGGTCGACGTCGAGAACCCCGAGCAGCCGCGCCGGCTGATGAATTTCACCGGCGGCGGGCGCCTGAAGGACGCGCGCGACGTCGCCGTCGCCAGCACCAACGCCTCGCTGTTCGCCTACGTCGCCGACGCGGCCAGCGGGCTCAGCGTGTTCCAGCTGACCGCGCCGGACACGCAGCCGAAGTTCTACGGTTTTTCGCCGGAACCGAAGGCGCAGTGGGTCGCGGGCTACGTGACGCCGAAGCCGGCGCTGGCGCTGTCCAGGGGCCTCGAGCGCGACCGCGCCGTGGACGAAAGCGGCGGCCAGGTCGCCGTGTTCGGGCGCATCGGCAGCCGGCCGTTCACCCTCGAAGAAATGCGTCGCCTGTACCTGGACCGTGACGGCGTTCCTTGGCGCGTGCAGGACCGGTAGGCGCACAATGGCTCGGCCGAGGCGGTTTGACGGGAGGGACATGGCACACGGTGCGCGCGCATTGCCCCGGATCGCCTGGATCGCACTGGCGCTCGCTGTCATGCCTGCGCTGGCGGCCGACCACGCCGAGGCGCCGACCGCGACCGCCGACCCCGCGGCCGACATCGCCGACGTGTTCCTGTTCCGCGCGGCGGGAAGGCTCGTGGCGGCGGTGACGTTTTCCGGCGCCCCGGCGCCGCGCACGCGGGTGGACGGCGCCACCGGCCGCTTCAACCGCGACATGCTCTACAGCTTTCACATCGACCGCGACCGCGACGCGGTCGAAGATCACACGATTTACGCGCGCTTCGGCCAGAACGGCACCGGCGCGTGGGGCGTCGAGCTGGAGAACGTGCCCGGCGCGGGAGCCCGCTACATCTTCGGGCCGGTCGAGCAGGTCGTCACGGTCAGCGGCCTGCGTTTCTACGCCGGGCTGCGCGACGATCCGTTCTTCTTCGACGCGCAGGGCTTCAATGCCACGCTGGCCAGCTTCGGCGACGACAGCGCGCCGAACGGGCAGGTGCTGATCACCAACACGCGCGACTCGTTCGCCAACCGCAACGTCACCGTCATCGTGTTCGAGATGGACCTCGACGCCGCCGTCGCCGGCAGCCCCGAGATCTACTTCTGGGGTACCAGCGCGAGGGTCCCGCCGTGATCCGCGCCGCGCTGGTGCTAGTCGGGGCGTTGCTGGCGGGCGCGTGCCACAACGACGACGGCTCCGGGACGCCGCCGCTACCGGACACGGTGCAGGACCGCGGCGCCGACCCGTTCGTGTTCCGCACCGACGCAGCCGAGGCCTACGTGCGCGTCGATCGCATGGGCGTGGCGGCCGTCGCGACCCTGGTGCTGCCGGCCGGCGCCACCCGCGACACGTTCAATTTCGGCGAGCCGCGCGACGACGGCAATTTCTCCGCGCAGATCGTGCCGCGCCTGAACAAGATCCACTTCGAGCTCGACGACGACCTGGTCGCCGGCGGGCTCGCGCCCTGCGTGCTCGACCTCTGCATCCAGCAGGCCGTCCCGGGCATCGTGCCTGACGTGATCCACCTCGAGCTGGCTCAGCCGGATGCGTTCCCCAACGGACGCACGCTGGCCGACCCGGTGGTCGACCGGCTCGTCGCCATCGCCCTGCTCGACCTGACGACGCCCGGCGATTGCAGCGGCGCCCCGTGCACGGTGTCCACGTTCGAGAATCTGCCGCTGAATCCGCCCGCCAACGAGCTGCCGCTGTTGCCGGATTTCCCCTACTTTGCCCTGCCGCATCCGCCTCCGCCCTGAGGGGCTGCTCGCGCTCGCGCTGGCCCTGGGCCTGGTGGCCTGCCAGGAGCAGACCGCGGCGGGGGTCAGCAATGCGCCGTCCCCCGGCGCTCCCGCGGCTGCACGTTACGGCGATGAGCTGGCGCGCGTCGACGCGGAGATCGCGCACCACCGCACGGCCGCGGGCGGCGCCCGCG
>JBOICR010000271.1:0-2870 GCA_050740195.1 Nevskiaceae bacterium
TGCCAGCGCCTTCGAGGTCAATAGGTCTTCGCCCGAATAGCGCGAGTCATTGGCGTTCTTGATGACCGTGCCGGCAGCGGAGAAAGTTGCGCCGAGAGTCGTTGGCGGAGGGAGAGAAACTGAAATCCAACATTCTTCGCTAATCGGTGCGCATACCGGCGATCGCGACCACTCGTTCCGGCGGATCGCGACCAGTCGTTCCGATCGATCGCGACCAGTGTGGCGCGGATGCGTGAGGGCGCCGTTGGATGCATATTTTGATCTCAGTGTTCGCGGGCCTCGTCAAGCATGGGGTTGGTCCTTCGCGAGCCGGGCGGCCCTTGCCTTCGATTCCTGCGGCTTGTCGCGACGGTAGCCCGTCCCCGTAGTCAACAGGAGGGACCCGCGCGCGCCGCGGAGTGACCGGCCAGAGTCTGACGCAGCGGCGCGCGTGGGAGGTGCCTGTTGACCCACGGGGGCGGGCGGGATGCGGCGTGCGGCGGTCATGTCTTGGCTGCCTTGGCTGTCTTCGTCGATGTTGTGGTCGTGCTCCTCGTAGCGTCCGCCACCGGCAGCGTCGTTTCCGCCTCGCCAGCCTGGATCTTGCGCATCGACGGCCCGTCGAGCGCGAGGCGGTAGGCGTTGTGGACGATACGGTCGAGGATGGCGTCGGCGAAGGTCGGCTCGCCGATGACGTCGTGCCACTGGTCGGTCGGCAACTGGCTGGTGATGAGTGTCGAGCCGCGTCCATAGCGGTCCTCGACGATCTCCATCAGGTCGCGCCGCTGGCTGGCTGAGAGCCGCTCAGGCCCCCAGTCATCGAGGATCAAGAGGTCGGCCTTGACCAGCGTGCGGAACAGCTTGGTGAAGCGGCCGTCGCCGTGGGCGAGTTCCAGATCGGCGAACAACCGCGGCACGCGCGCGTAGTGGACGGTGTAGCCGTCGCGGCAGGCTTTCTGCGCCAGCGCGCAGGACAGCCATGACTTGCCGACGCCGCACGGCCCGGTGACGAGGAGGTTGCGGTGCTCGGCGATCCACCGTCCGGCGGCGAGCTGCTGGAACAGCACCTTGTCGAGCCGGCGCGGCGTGCGGTAGTCGACGTCCTCGACCGACGCTTGGCCGTGACGCAGCTTGGCGCTGCGCAGCCGGATCTGGAAGCGCTTGGTGTTGCGGTTGGCCACCTCGCGGTCGAGCAGCAGCGCCAGCCATTCGGCGTGATCCAGATCCTTGGCTCTGTCCTGCGCTGCGAGCTCGGCGAAGGCGTCGGCCATGCCGTCGAGCTTGAGCGCCCTGAGCTGGTCGATGGTGGGATGCGTCAGCATTGTGTGTCTTCTCCTCAGTGGAAGTAACGGGGGCCACGGATATTGGTGTGGGCTATCGCCGGCCCGTCCGTGACGGGTGCGGGCCGTTTGCGATCGAGATTGGTCTTCAGGATCGAGGTAACCGAGGTGTAGGACCGTGCGCCGATCTCGAGTGCTCGGTCACAGGCGGCTTCGAGCCGCTCGCCGCCATAGCTCTTGGCGTGCCGCAGAATGCCGATTGAGGCGCGGAACCCTTGCTCCGGGTGCGAGCGCTCACGCAGGATGATGTCGATGAGTGCCGCGGTCCTGGGGCCGATCTCGCTGGCCTGCCGCTGGATGCGTTCCGGCGTCCAGTCGGCGTAGCGCCGGTGGCTCGACGGCATGTGCTCGCGCACCGTCGTATGCTTCCGATTCGATGACGAGCGCACATGCGCGGCGACGCGCTGGCCGCGATGGAAAACCTCGACCGTACGCGCCGTGAGCCGCGCCCACATCGTCTCGCGCAGCAGCGTGTGCGGCACCGAGTAGTAATGCTTCTCGACCTCGACGTGGTAGTCGAGCCCGGCCCGGCATTGCTTCCACTCGGCGTAAGCGTAGGGCTCGGCCGGCAGGGTCTTCAGCGCCGGCCGCTCCACGTCATCGAACAGCTCCTGCCGGCTCGCGCCGAGGTGTCGCGTCACGCGGTTGTTGAGAGCCGTCACCAACTCACGGATGGCGGCATTCAGCTCGGCCAGCGCGAAGAACCGCCGGTTCCGTAGCTTGGCGATGATCCAGCGTGTCGCCACCTGAACGGCGACCTCGACCTTGGCCTTGTCGCGCGGCTTATAGGGCCGTGCGGGAACCACGGCGGTGTCGTAGTGCGCCGCCATCTCCGCATAGCTGCGGTTCACCGCCGGCTCGTAGAAGCACGCCTTGGTGACGCCGGACTTCAGGTTGTCGGACACCACCATCGCCGGCACGCCACCGAAAAACCTGAAGGCCCGCGTGTGCGAGCCGATCCAGTCGGCGAGGCCCTGCGTCCAGGTGGCCTCGGCATAGGTATAGTTGGACGCGCCGAGGGCAGCGACGAACAGCTGCGCTGTCAGCACTTCGCCGCTCGTCCCGTCGATCACCTCCAGCGTCGTGCCGGCGTAGTCGACGAACAGCCGCTCGCCGGCGACGTGCACCTGCCGCATGGTCGGCGACAGCCGGCCTTCCCAGACCCGATACAGCTCGCAGAAGCGGCTGTAGCCGTAGCCCTCGGGGTGGGCGCCGCGATGCTCCTCCCACACCAGCTGCAGCGTCACGCCCGGTCGGCGCAGCTCGCGATGGATCGTCGGCCAGTCGGGTTGAGGCCGCCGATCCTTGGCCACAGTCTTCGTTGGCGGGTAGAGACGGCTCTCCAGAGCCTCGTCGCTGAGACCCTCCGGTAGCGGCCAGCCCAGGCCGGCGCGCCGTCCCCGGCGGATGCACTCACCTGCCGCCGTCGGGCTGACCCCGAGGCTGGCGGCAATCTTGCGTTTGGACATGCCGCCGGCGCTGAGCCGAAGCACGTCGCGGATCTTGCGCATGGGTAATCTCTGTCCAGGCATCCCCAGCTCCTCTCGAAAG
>JBOICR010000272.1:0-12005 GCA_050740195.1 Nevskiaceae bacterium
ACCACCTTGCCGTGTCTTCTATCGCCACGAGCGTACACAAGTGTTCATCCTCTACGTCATGCGCAGCGAACAGCTGTTCCGCAGGCGCGTGCTCACGTCACGCCGCAAGCCCGTCCCTGACCGCTAGTAGCCCGGAGAGCCGATGAGCCAGACTGACGGGGAGAAGGATCTGCTCGCCAAGGTCGCCGCGATGCCGGAGCCGGATCGCACGCTGGCCAGGCCGTTCGCGCTGAAAGGCTTGACCGCCGCCGAGGAGGCAAGGGTCGTCGCCCTCGTGAAGAAGGCGCTGAGTTGAAGTACGAGGCGGTTGCCTCCGCCCGCCCCGCCCTCTATCCTTCCGCACCCCACGCCCAGCGCCCCGCCCATCACCGGGGCGCTGTAGCTTTTCAAGCAAGTATTTGATCAGAAAGGATTATTGATGACCTTCCAGGCCGACCTCGAGAAGCTCCTCGGGCTCAAAAACGTCTCCTACAAGTACAACCTGGCCAAGGACGAGCTGTTCCACGAGGCGATCAGGAACGACAAGGGCCGGGTCAGGAAGGACGGTCCGTCCAACGCCCAGAAGGCGTTCCCGACCAAGCTGGGCGTCAAGGGCCCTCTGGTCTACTACACCGACCCGGAGTGCACCGGCCGGCGCACCAAGGACACCTACGCGGTCAAATGGCCCGAAGTGGCCGAGGAAATCTGGTTCAAGGCCGACCTGAATCCGTACGACCCGCAGAAGTACGAGGGCCTGCTCAAGCGCGTAGTGCAGCACCTCAACGACAAGAAGGCCACGCTGTACGTCAAAGATGTCTTCATGGGCAACGATCCGGACCTCGCGGTGCCGTACCGCTTCGTCGGCGAGTACGCGGTGCACGCGATGTTCGCCGACAACATGTTCCCGAAGAGCCTGCCGGGCGTGAAAGACGTCGACGCGCGTCGCTGGACCATGGTCAACGCGCCGAGCTTCACCTGCGTGCCGGAGCGCGACGGCTGCCGCGCCGAGGCGGCGATCGTCATCGACTCGAAGAACAAGATCTGCCTGGTCGCCGGCCGCGCCGACTACTGCGGCGTGGTCAAGAAAACCATCTTCACCGTCGGCAACTACCTGCTGCCCAAGCAAGGCCGCCTGTCGATGCACTGCTCGGCCAACGTCGGCGAGCGCGGCGACGGCGCGATCCTGTTCGGCCTGTCCGGCACCGGCAAGACCACGCTGTCGGCCGATGCCTCGCGCAAGCTGATCGGCGACGACGAGACCATCTGGTCGGACAACGGCCTGTGCAACCTCGAGGGCGGCTGCTACGCCAAGCTGATCAACCTCGACAAGAAAGCCGAGCCGGTGATCGCCGCGGCGCTGTCGCAGCCGGGCTGCATCATCGAGAACGTGCCGCCGCTGCCGGGCAGGACGATGGAGCAGTGCCACCCGGACGAGCTCGACCTCGACGACAGCTCGATCGCCGAGAACACGCGCCTGTCCTACCCGCTGTCGGTCGTGCCGAACGTGATGCCGAACGCGCGCGGCCCGCACCCGCAGACCATCGTGCTGCTGACCGCCGATGCCTTCGGCGTGCTGCCGCCGATCTCGATCCTCGAGCCCAAGGACGTGATGTACCACTTCGTGTCGGGCTTCACCGCGCGCGTCGCCGGCACCGAGGTCGGCGTGACCGAGCCGCAGCCGACCTTCTCGGCGTGCTTCGGCGGCCCGTTCATGGCGCAGAAGCCCAACGTCTACGCCAAGCTGCTGTCCGACAAGATGCAGCACCATAAGGCGCGCTGCATCCTGCTCAACACCGGCTGGAGCGGCGGGCCGGCGGGCACCGCCAAGCGCATGTCGATCAAGCTGACGCGCACGCTGCTCAACGCCGCGCTCGACGGCAAACTCGACCAGGTCGAGACCGAGACGCACCCGATCCTGAACCTGAAGATGCCGAAGTCCTGTCCCGGCGTGGACGACGCCACGATGTTGAACCCGCGCAACACCTGGAAGGACCAGGCCGCGTACGACGCGCAGGCGATCAAGCTGCGTGACATGTTCCGGCAGAACTTCGAGAGCAAGGGCTTCGCGAAGTTTGGTATTGAGGCCCGAATCTGAGCAGAACCACGGAAGTGGTGCACCTGCCGGCCGCCAGCCCCGGCACGCGCCGCAGCCTGCGGGTGCTTCGCTGGCGCGGTCGCGGCGGCCGCCCGAAGGCGTACATCCAGGCGGCGGTCCACGCCGACGAAGTACCGGCTCTGCTGGTGGCGCACCACCTCGAGATCGCGCTCGACGCACTCGACGCGCGCGGTGGGCTGCTCGGCGAGGTCGTGCTGGCACCCTACGCGAACCCCATCGGCCTCAACCAGTTCCTGCTCGGCGCCCACCAGGGCCGCTTCGAGCAGGACACCGGGCGCAACTTCAACCGAGGCTACCCGGACGTTGCGCAGCGCGTGGGCGACCGCGCCGCCAGGCGCCTCGGTGCCGACGCCGCGGCCAATGTCGCGCTTATCCGCGACACCCTGCGCGCGGAGCTGCGCGCCGTCGAGGCACCCGACGAGAACGCGGCGCTCAAGCTCGAGTTGTTCCGGCGGTCCTGCGACGCCGACATCGTGCTCGACCTGCACTGCGACTTCGAGGCGCTGCTGCACCTCTACGTCGCGGAGTCGCTGTGGCCCGGCGCGCGCGACCTCGCGGCCGCGCTCGGCGCACGCATGACGCTGCTGGCCGACGACTCCGGCGGCGCGGCGTTCGACGAGGCCAACAGCGGCCCGTGGCTGGCGCTCGCGCAGCGCTTCCCGCAGTTCCCGATCCCGCCGGCCTGCCTCGCCGCCACCGTCGAGCTGCGCGGCGAGCGTGACGTGGACGACCGGCAGGCAGCCGCGGACGCAGCGCGCATCGTGCGGTTCCTGGCCGGTCGCGGCGTGGTGCGCGGCCGCGGGCCGGGTCGCGCGGCTGCGCCGGCGACGCCGCTGGAGGCCGTCGACGTGGTCGTGGCGCCGGCCGGCGGCGTGCTCACCTGGAAGCGCCCGCTCGGCGCGCGCGTGCGCAAGGGCGAAACGATCGGAGAGATCGTGGTGCCGGGCCAGCGCCGCCGCGCGCCGGTGGTCGCGCGCACCGCCGGCCTGTTGTTCGCGCGTCGCGGCAGCCGCTGGGTCCGACCCGGGCAGATGGTGGCGAAAGTGGCCGGGCGCGAGCGCCTGCCCTGGCGCAAGCGCGGCGCGCTGCTGTTCGACTGATGGCCGACGCACCCGTCCCGACGCTCGCGATCATCGGCGGCCGGCTGGAGCCCGACAACGCCGCCGTCTTCGCCGCCCTCGCCGAGCGCGCCGGCGGGCGCATGGCCGTGCTGGCCACCGCCTCGCAGCTGCCGCACGAGGTCGGGCCCGAGACCGTCGCTGACTTCCGGCGCCACGGCATCGACGCCGAGCTGGTGCCGCTGTTCCACGGCAACGCCGGCACCGCCGCGCGCGACCCGCGCATCGCGGCGCAGGTGCGGCGGCTGGGCTCGGTCTACTTCACCGGTGGCGACCAGTCGACGCTGATGCGGGCGCTCGCACCCGACGGCCGCGAGACGCCGGTGCTCGGCGCGATCCGCGAGGTGCACGCCAAGGGCGGGCTGATCGCCGGCTCCAGCGCCGGCGCGGCCGTCATGTCGGCGCAGATGGTCATCGGCGGCAACTCGCTCGAGGCCGTCATCCACGGCGTCGTGGCCGACGCCGAGCAGCCGGGGCTGCTGCTGGGGCGCGGGCTCGGGCTGTTCCCGCACGGCATCGTCGACCAGCACTTCCTGCAGCGCGGCCGCATCGGCCGCCTGCTGGTGGCCATGGCCCACTCGGGCGCGCGTTTCGGCTTCGGCGTCGACGAGAACACCGCGATGCTGGTGGACGGCCACATGCTCAGCGTGGTCGGCGAGACCGGGGCGATCGTCGTCAACGGCAGCCTGGCGCACTCGGATCCGCGCCACCGGCGCTACGACGACTACAAGGTCTCCTACCTCGACGACGGCGACGCCTACAACCTCGCCGAGCACCTGCCGCTGGCCAACGGCGCCAAGAAACCCGCGCGCAAGAGCGCGGCGCGCGGCTTCACCGAGCCGGGCTACCTGGAGCGCAGCGTGTTCGCGCCGCAGGTGTTCGTAGAACTCCTGACGAGGCTGGCCGAGGGCGACAGCGTGCGCTACGCGCGCGACACCGCGACTTCGTACGACGCCGACGCGCAGATCGAGGTCTCGCTGGAGCTCAGGCGCTCGGCCATCTCCAGCGACTCGCGCGTGGCCCGCGTCGGCCGTCACCGGCGCTACAGCGTGTTCGACTACGGCCTGTCGTTGCGTTGCCGCGCGCAGGCGCCGGAGGCGCGCAAGGAGTGGCTGGCGCGCAGCGCGAAGCAGCTGATGCGGGGCGTCAAGCTCGCGCCGTCGGCGCGGCTGGTCTCGGTCGGCGCGCGGCTCGACGCCACCAGCACCGCGCTGCTCGCCGACCTGCGCGCGCTGGACCTGCCGGTCACGATCGTGGCAGCCGCGGCGGTCGCCGCCGACCAGACCGCGCACGAGTACTGCGAGCTGCTCGGGCAGCACGGCATCCGCGCCGTGCCGTGGCAGGCGCCGGAAGAAGGGCTGCCCGGTGACGACCCGTACGCGGCGCTCGCCACGGCGCCGGCGATCCTGCTGACCGGCGGCAGCCAGGAGCGGCTGATGCGCGCGCTGTTTCGCCAGGCCGAGGAGACGCCGCTGCTCGGCGCGATCGTCGCCGCCTACCGCGCCGGCGGCACCCTCATCGCGGTCGGCGGCTCGTCCACCGCGCTCGCCTCGGCCATGATCGGTGGCGGCGGCTCGGACGAGGCGCTGATCTACGGCACCTCGCCCGATCCCTGGTACCGCGGCGTGGTGGTGCAGGAAGGCATCGGCCTGTTCCGCGAAGGGCTGATCGACCAGAACTTCATCTCGCGCCACCGCCTCGGCCGGCTGCTGGTGGCCTGCCTGGACGAGGGCGCCCGCTACGGCTTCGGCCTGCCCGAGGAGGCAGGCTTGATTTGCACCGGCGGCGGCCACCGCGTGCAGGTCATCGGCGCCAGCGGCATCGTGGTGCTGGACCTGCGCGGCGTGCGCCACACGCCCCGCCCGCGCGGCTTCGCCGCCGAGGACGTGAAGCTGCTGCACCTGAAGCCCGGCCAGACCTTCGACACCGCGACCGGCGACGTCGGCGGCCAGGGCCGGGCCGACGGGCTGCGGGTCGGCGACATCCTGGCCCGCTTCGTGGCGGAATCGACGCGAATCGGCGACGATTTCCCGCTGGCCGTCTGCACCGTGGAAACGGTGGCGGTGGACGACGACGCCGGACTGGCGCATTTTCACATCAGCGTCGACCGCCCGGCGGAAGCCCACCGGGCCATCCGCGAGCCGGACTGGCGCCAGCAACAGAAGCGTGGGGGTTAGAACAATGAAGATCCTGCACACGTCGGTGTTCGTGGGGCCCAACCGTTACCACGGCGGTCGCGCGATCCGGCTGACCGTGGACTACGCGCGCCACCGCGACGGCGGCCCCTACCGCCGCGAGCTGCCACCGCTGCTGGACAAGCTGGCCAAGTGGGACGCTGACGGCTGGATGCCGGCCGACGGGCATGCCGGGACGGTCCACGCCGCGCTGGCGCTGCAGCTGCAGGTGCGCTCGGGCGCGGAGACGCGCTTCTGCTCCAGCCGCACGGTGCCGCGCGAGGATGACCAGGCCCATGTGCTGTTCGGGTACGACGACGAGGAGGTCGGGCTCACCGCCGGCGACCTCGCGCTCGACATCCTCGACTACGTCGCTTACGGCGACCGCGCCGCGCGCTCGTGGGCCGAGCTGACCCAGGCCTACGACGACTTCCTGCACCTGGCCGAACAGCGCGCGCTGGGGCCGTCGACGCGCTCGCTGATCCGCGCCGCGGAGGCGCGCGGCATCCCGTGGTTCCGCCTCAACAACCAGTCGCTGATCCAGATGGGGCACGGCCGCTACCAGAAGCGCATCGAGGCCACGACCACCAGCGACACCTCGATGATCGCCACCGAGATCGCCAAGGACAAGTCGCTGGCGCAGCGCATCCTGTCGGACCTCGGCCTGCCGCTGCCGCAGCAGCACCTGGTCTACTCGCTCAAGCGCGCGATCCAGGGCGCCGAGAAGATCGGCTACCCGGTGGTGGTCAAGCCGGTGGACGGCAACCACGGGCGTGGCGTCACCGTCGGCGTGCGCAACGAGGAGGAACTCGAGGCGGCGTACGACGCGGCGCGCGAGCACAGCAAGGGCGTGCTGGTCGAGTCGCTGATCAAGGGCCTCGACCACCGCCTGCTGGTCATCAGCGGCAAGCTCGAGGCGGCGGCGCGGCGCATGCCCGGCCACGTGGTCGGCGACGGCCGGCACACCATCAAGGAGCTGGTCGAGACCGTGAACCGCGATCCGCGGCGCGGCATCGGCCACGAGAAGGAGCTGACCCAGATCCAGATGGACCCGCAGGCCGAGTCCTGCCTCGCCGACAAGGGCTACAACTGGAAAACGGTGCCGGCGAAGGACGAGGTGGTGCTGCTGCGCCGCACCGCCAACCTGTCGACCGGCGGCACCGCGATCGACGTCACCGACGTGATCCACCCGGACAACCGCGAGATGGCCGAGCGCGCGATCAAGGCCGTCGGCCTCGACATCGGCGGCGTGGATTTCCTGTCCGACGACATCGCGGTCTCGTACAAGAACAACGGCGCGGCGATCTGCGAGGTCAACGCCGGCCCGGGCTTCCGCATGCACGTGTCGCCCAGCGAGGGCAAGCCGCGCGACATCGCCGGCAAGGTCCTCGACATGATGTTCCCGCCCGGCACGCGCGCGCGGGTGCCGATCGCCGCGCTGACCGGCACCAACGGCAAGACCACGACGGCGCGCATGCTCGCGCACGTGCTGCGCATGTCCGGCCACCACGTCGGCCTGACCACCACCGACGCGGTCTACATCAACGGCCAGCTGACCATGAAGGGCGACTTCACCGGGCCCAAGGCCGCCGCCATGGTGCTGCGCGACCCCGACGTGGACATGGCCGTGCTCGAAACCGCGCGCGGCGGCATCGTGCGCGCCGGGCTGGGCTGGGACTGGTGCGACGTCGGCGCGGTGCTGAACGTGTCCGAGGACCACATGGGCCTGGGCGGCATCCACACGCTGGACGAGCTGGCCGAGGTCAAGCGCATCCTCGTCGAGGTCGCGCGCGACACCGCGGTGCTCAACGCCGACGACGAGCAGTGCCTGCGCATGGCCGACTACAGCAACGCCAAGCACATCTGCTGGGTCACGCTCGACGCGCAGCATCCGCTGGTGCAGGAACACATCAGGCGCGGCTGTCGCGCGGTCGTGCTCGAGCACGGCGACGACGGCGAAATCATCGCGCTGTGGGACGGCGGCCAGCACATCCCGCTGATCCGCCCGCGGCTGATCCCGGCGACGATGGAAGGCAAAGCCGTGCACAACACGCAGAACGCGATGTTCGTGGCGGCGATGGCGCACGCGCTCGGCAAGTCGCTCGACGACATCCGCCAGGGCTTGCGCACCTTCGACATGAGCTTTTCGCAGACCCCGGGCCGCAACAACATCTTCGACGAGCACGGCTTCCGCGTGATCCTCGACTACGGCCACAACCCGGCCGCGATCCAGGCCATGACCGGCCTGGTCGTGCGCATGAAACCGCGCGGCAAGCGCATCGTGCAGATCGGGGCGCCGGGCGACCGGCGCAACGAGGACTACGAGACCATCGCGCGGATCATCGCCGGCCACTTCGACACCTACATTTGCGATCGCGACGACGACCTGCGCGGCCGCAAGCCCGAAGAGGTGCCCACCTTGATGCGCGAGTACCTGCTCAAGGCCGGCGTCAAGGACAGCCAGATCCTGGTGATCCCGGAGGAGCCGAAGGCGCTGGACGCGATGCTGAAGATGGCGCAGCCCGGCGACCTGCTGCTGGTATTCGGCTCGATCATCACGCGCTGCTGGAAACAGATCATCTATTTCAAGCCGGCCTGGGATGCGCCGGACAAGGACGCGGCGGCGCCGGCCGCGGCGCCGGTCCGCACGCTGCAGTCGCGCTACCCGGACGTGATCCTGGACGAACGCGGCGCCCGCGTCGGCCGGCGGAGCCCATAGCATGAGGCGCCTCTTGCTGCCCGCACTGCTGCTGGTGCTGCCCGGCCAGGCCGCGGCCTACATCGATCCAGGCACCGGCAGCCTGATCCTGCAGGGCTTGATCGCCGCTTTCGCTGCCACAGCGATCGTGATCCGCGGCTACTGGTACCGCATCAAGGCGTTCCTGCGCGGGGAGAAATCTACCGCGACGCCGGACAAGGAACCCAAGCCGCCCGGCGAGCCGGAGTGACGCAGCGCGACCCGGGATCGTTCCGCGATCCCGCCGGGCGGGTGCTGCACCTCGACGGCAAGGTCTATCGCGTTGTCAGCCCGGTCGGCGCCGCCGCCTACCAGCACGCCCGCGACAGCGGCCTGCTGGACAAGCTCGTCGGCGCGGGACACCTCTTGCCGTGGCGCGAAGTCGAGCGGCCAGCGCCGCTCGAGGATCCCGGAGTCGCGGTCGCGCACGTGCTCGAGCACCCGCCGCTCGACTTCGTCTCGTACCCGTACGAGTGGCCGTTCGCGGCATTGCAGGCGGCGGCGCTGCTGCATCTCGACGTCCACCTGCGCGCGCTGGCGCATGGCGTCACGCTGTCCGACGCCACCGCGTACAACGTCCAGTTCGACGGCGCGCGCCCGGTCTTCATCGACCACCTGTCGTTCCGGCCGTACCGGGACGGCGAGTACTGGCTCGGCCACCGGCAGTTCTGCGACCAGTTCCTGAATCCGTTGCTGCTCGCTGCGCACCTCGGCCTGTCGCACCACGGCTGGTATCGCGCCCACCTCGACGGCATCGCCGGGCCGGTGCTGAACGCACTGCTGCCGTGGTATCGCAAGCTCACGCCGCTGACGCTGCTGCACGTCACGCTGCCGGCGCTGCTGCAGGCGCGGCGGGGCAGCGCCGAACGCGCGGCGAAACCCAAAGCACGCCTGCCGCTGGCATCGTTCCGGCACCTGCTGACGGGCCTGCGCGACGGCATCGCCGGCCTGCGCCCGCGCCGCATGGGCGCGAGCGTGTGGTCGGACTACGCCGGCAACACCGTGTACCGGCCCGAGGAGGCCGGCGCCAAGCACGCCTTCGTGCGCGAATTCGTCGCCTCCGTGCGCCCACGGGTGGTGTGGGACTTCGGCTGCAATACCGGCGACTACGCGGTCAGCGCCCTCGAGGCGGGCGCGCAGCGCGTCATCGGCTTTGAAGGCGATCCGGCGACCGCGGATCTGGCGTTCGACCGGGCGCGCAGCCGCCAACTGGCATTCCTGCCGCTGGTGATGGACCTGGCCAACCCGAGCCCCTCGCAGGGCTGGCGCGAAGCCGAGCGCGGCGGCCTGTCACGACGCCCGCGCCCCGATGCGATCCTCGCGCTGGCCCTGCTGCATCACCTCGTGATCCAGAACAACGTCCCGCTCGCCGAGGCGGTGGACTGGCTGGTGTCGCTGGCGCCGACGGGCGTCATCGAGTTCGTGCCGAAGGCCGATCCGATGGTGCGCCGCCTGCTGGCACTGCGCGAGGACGTCTTCGCCGATTACACGCCCGAACAGTTCCTGGCGCAGGTGTCGCGGCGGGCCACCCTCACCGGGCAGGCGCAGGTCACGAGCGAGGGCCGGTTGCTCGCGAGCTACCGCAGGGCCCCATGAGCGCGGCTCGCGCGCGCGGCAAGGCGATCGCGGTCACCGCGGCACTGGCCGCGCTGGTCTTCATCGTGCTGCCGGGCTCGCAATACATGGGGAACTTTGCCGAGTTCCTGACGGTACCCGGCGCGATCCTGCGCCTGTTGCTGGCGCCCGCCGTGCTGCTGATCCTGCTCGCGGTCATCGCCTTGAGAACCAGCGGGCGGCAGGACTTCAGCCGCTATTGCAGTGTGGTGGCCGCGCTGACACTGCTGGCCTGGGCCCAGTCCTACCTGCTGGTGTGGGACTACGGCGTGCTGGACGGCAGCCCGATCGACTGGGGCACGCCCTGGTGGCGCGGCTGGGTCGACTCCGCTGTCTGGGTCGCCGGCCTGGGTGTTGCCGTGGCGTTCCATCGACGCCTGGCAAAGCCGCTGGCCACGGGCGCCTTCGTCGTCGTGGCGCTGCAGGCCGGGCTGCTGGCGACCGACCTCGTCATTCATCGCGATACGCTGGCGCTCAAAGCCGGCAAGCGCGTGGCCGCGACCCAACTGGACGCGATGGCGCGGTTCTCGCCCGAACGCAACGCGCTGCACATCGTGCTGGACAGCTTCCAGGCAGACGTCTTCAACGAGATCGTCAACGGTACGGGCGGCGATGAGTTCAAGGCGGCACTCTCCGGCTTCACGTTCTTCGAGGAACACCTCGGCACGTTCCCTGCAACCTACCTGGCCATGCCGGTCATCCTCAGCGGCCAGATCTACCGAAACCATGTGCCGAAGCCGGGTTTCATGGCGGACGCGTACTCGCGCGGCTCGGTCCTGACCGCGGCGCGAAATGCCGGTTTCGAGGTGGACGTCGCGGGCGATTCCTGGCTCCTGGACGTGGCGATGCAGGGAAAAGTCGACAACGCCTATCTGGCTGCGCAGCTGCCGCTGGCCCAGGAAGCCGCTCGCGTGCTCGACCTCGGGCTGTTCCGCCTGGCTCCGCACTGGCTCAAGCCGCTGGTCTACAACGACCAGCACTGGCTGAGCCAGCGCCTGTTTAGCCGCTCGGTGCTGCTGCGTTTCGCCTACTTCACGCACAACGCCTTCCTCGCCAGCATCACGCGGCGCTTGGCGGCCGACCGGCCGGCGCCGGTCTACAAGTTTTTCCACGTGATGACCCCGCACGCGCCGTTCGTGGTCAACGCCGACTGCTCCCCATCGGGCCGCGTCGTCGAGCGCAACCGCGCCAACGTGACCGCGCAGTCGCGCTGCAGCCTGGCCTTCGTCGTCGCCCTGCTGCAGCGGATGAAGCAGGCCGGAATCTACGACAACAGCCTGATCGTGCTGATGGGCGATCACGGCGGACACATTCCCCCGTATCGCTACCGCACCGGGAGCATCGTCGACGGGGACATGGTGTACGAGCTGCGACCGGATTTCGTCGCGCTGGCCACGCCCCTGCTGGCGATCAAGCCCCCCGGCGCGACCGGGCCGCTGCGGACATCGACGGCGCTGACCAGCATGACGGACGTCGCGGCGACCATCGATGCCCTCCTGGGCCTCGGCGGCAAATTGCCCGGCCGCTCCTTGTGGGACCAGGCGTACCCCGCCGCGGGTGAGCGCCGCTTCTACGGCTACGAGTGGAGCCGGCGTGATCCGGTTTCCGAGTACGTCGGCAAGGTCAGCGAGTATCGTGTCGTCGGCAGCGCCTACCGCAGCGATTCGTGGCATATAGGGCCCGAGTTCCTGCCTCCCCGGAACGACTGAGCCACGCCATGAAGATCAACCGCATCTTCTGCATCGGCCGCAACTACGCCGAGCACATCAAGGAGCTGGGCGGAAAAGTTCCGAACGCGGCGCCTGCGGCGCCGCGCGGTCCGGACGACGCCGAGTGTGTCGTGTTCATGAAGCCGGCTTCGTGTGTCGTGCCGGTCGGCGCCCCGGTGGCGCTGCCGCGCGGCCGCGGCAGCGTCCACCACGAGACCGAACTGGTCGTGATGCTGTCGGGCGGCGGCCGCGACGTGCCGCTCGAGCGCGCGGTCGACCACGTCGCCGCGCTGACCCTGGGCCTCGACCTGACGCTGCGCGACCTGCAGAACGAGCTCAAGAAGAAAGGCGCGCCGTGGGAGCTCAGCAAGTCCTTCGACGGCGCCGCGCCCCTGGGCGATTGGGTGCCGTACGACGGCCAGGACCTGCAGCAGATCGAGTTCACCTGCGACGTGAACGGCGCGCGCCGGCAGACCGGGCACACCAGGGACATGCTGTTCCCGGTCGCGCGGCTGATCCACATCCTGTCGCGCAGCTGGGCGCTGGCGCGCGGCGACA
>JBOICR010000273.1:0-1545 GCA_050740195.1 Nevskiaceae bacterium
CCCGTGGTCGCCGGGTTGGCAGTCCAGCCGCGGTCGAGCCGGGCGAAGTAGTCCTCGCCGGTCTGGTTCGTGCACGACGCCAGCCCGCCGGACAGCACGCCGATCAGGCGATGCGCCGAATTCCACAAGCCGCCGCCGGACGATCCGGGCTCGGTGGTGCCGCTGCTCCAGTTCACCACCCAGGCGTCGGTGGAGCACTGGAAGCCGATGTTGACGCGGTCGGCGGTCACGGCCGTGCTGAAGAAGGCGATCTTCTTCTCGTCCCCGCCGGGATGGTGGATCGACACGCCGCTGTCGGAGCCGGCGCCGCTGGCGTCCCAACCCGCGAAGAACAGCGTCGCCGGCAGCGGCGCTGCGTCCGTGATCTCGAGCAGCGCGAAATCAGACTGGATGTCGTGCGCCAGGTGCTGCGAGCCCTGGAAGGTCGGCGCCGGAGGAGTGTTCGGGACGCCGTCGTCGCAAGGGCCCTCGTAGCCGAAGTAGAACATCACCGACGACGCCGGGCTGCCTGCATCGCCGACCCCGCAGTGATTCGCCGTCAGGAACAGGCGCCGCTTGTCCTGCAGCACGTTGTTGATCATCTGGCCGGTGCAGAGGAAGGCGTTGCCGATCAGGATCCGCGCGACCGAGCGCCCGTCCTGCGTCCAGGCATTCGCGGCGGGGCAGGTGATGTCGATGTTGCAGCTGCCGGCGGCCTTGGGCGAGGCGTCATCCCAGTCGCGAAAGCCGTGGAAGGCCTTCACCGCGCCGAGTTCGATCCGCTCCACTCCCGCGGGCGCGCGGACCTCGAGCACCAGTTCATCACCGCCGACCGGCGGAATCCACGCGCCGTCCGCCGCGATGCGTGCCGCATCGAACGGGCCGTGCCGCAGCCGGCCGGCCGGATCGTAGACCCACAGCGCGCTGCCCTCCGGCAGCATCGAGGGCTCCAGCCGCAGGCCCAGCGTGCGTGCGCCGGGCGAGCCCACGCGCAGCCGCCAGTTGCGCTGCGCGCCGCGCTGCTCCCACTGGCCGCGGGCTTCGGAAAGGGCGACCTCCACCGCCACCGCGACCTGGTAGGGACGTCCCTTGATCGGATCGGCCAGCGCCTGCTTCACGGCCGCGGCCGGCACTTCGGTGCGTGGCACCGACCCGACGGTGGCGAGATCGGGCTCGAACACGGGCGCGACGGCGAAGCACGCCAGCGGCGCTGCGCAGATCAGCGCCAGCGCGTACCGCACGGGTGTGGGTCCCTGCCGCCGATCAGCGGCCGGCGACTTCCGGGACCGCCTCGGCGCCGAGCAGCGTGTCGATCTCGTTGAGATCCTTGGCGCCGAGCTGGCCGGCAGCCTGCTTCAGGCGCAGGATGTTCAGCAGGTAGTCGTAGCGTGAGCGGGCGTAGTCGCGCTGCGCGCGGTACAGCTCGCGCTGGGCGTTGAGCACGTCGACCGCGGTACGCGCGCCGACTTCGAGCCCGACTTCGCTGGCCTCGAGCGCAGTGGTGTTGGACACCACCGCCTGCTTGAGCGCCTTGACGCGCGAAACGCCGGCGACCACGCCCTGGTA
>JBOICR010000274.1:0-2596 GCA_050740195.1 Nevskiaceae bacterium
ACCATGCCGCGCATGCGCGAAGCAGGGGCACCGTGAGCGACCTGCCGGCACTGCGCCCCGAATGGCTCGAGGTCGAGCCGCTCGAGCGGGCGCACGCGCTGGCCGCGCCGCTGTACCGCGATCCGGCCGTGCTGGCGCTCGAGCAGCGCGCCGTGTTCGGGAAGAGCTGGCAGCTCGCCGCGCCGGCCGACGCGCTGACCGGCAGCGGCGACCACGTCGTCACCGAGCTGGGCGCGACCCCGGCCATCCTGGTGCGCGACGCCGAAGGCACGCTGCGCGCGTTCCACAACGTCTGCCGCCATCGCGGCGGGCCGCTGGCGCTGAAGGACGGCCGCGGCGCGCGCGCGCTGCACTGCAAGTACCACGGCTGGACCTACACGCTGGCCGGCCAGCTGCGCAGCGCGCCGGAGATGCAGGCCGCGCAGGATTTCGACGTCAAGGGCATCTGCCTGCCGCAGGCGTCGGCCGCGGCCTGGCAGTCGATGGTGTTCGGCGCCCTGTCGCCCGACGTGCCGCCGCTGGAGGAAGTGCTCGCCGGCGTCGCCGAGCAGGCGCAAGGCACGTTCAGCCGGCCGCTGAAGTTCGACCGGCGCGTCAGCTATGAGCTCGACTGCAACTGGAAGGTGTACGTCGACAACTACCTCGAGGGCTACCACCTGCCGCACATCCACCCGGCCCTCAACAAGATGCTGGACTACCGCAGCTACACGACGACACTGTCGAAGTGGCACTCGCTGCAGCATTCGCCGATCGAGCACGCCAGCCCCAACACAACAAATTTCTACGGGCAGGGCGGGGCGTACTACTTTTTCGTATATCCCAACACGATGCTCAACTGCCTTCCAGGACGCTTGCAAACGAACCGAGTCATGCCGCTCGGCGTCGACCGCTGCCGCATCGACTTCGACTACTACTACCCGGCTGACGCGGCCGACGCCGACGAGCTGCGCCGGCGCGAGAAGGACCAGGAATTCAGCGACGGGGTGCAGGCCGAGGATGCCGCGATCTGCGCCGCGGTGCAGAAGGGCCTGGCCTCGGGCAGCTACGAAACCGGCCGGCTGTGTCCGAAGCGCGAGTCCGGCGTGAAACACTTCCACGACCTGCTGCGCGAGGCGTACCGCACCGCACTCAAGTAAGGTGTCGGCGGCGACACCACCGAGGAAGGCCCTTTGAACGACAAGAAGCTGCTTTCGCTGCCGATGGCGACTGCCTTGGTGATCGGCAGCATGATCGGCTCCGGCATCTTCCTGCTGCCGGCGACGATGGCGCCCTACGGCGGTGTTTCCGCGCTGGCCTGGCTGTTCACCGCCGGCGGCGCGATCCTGCTGGCGCTGACCTTCGCCTGGCTGTCGCGCACGCGCACCGTGGGTAGTGGCATCTATGCCTACACCGCGCTCGCATTCGGCGACTTCGCCGGCTTCCTGGTCGCCTGGTCGTACTGGATCTCGATCTGGATCACGACCTCGGCGCTGGCCATCGCCACGGTCAGTTACCTGTCGGCGCTGTTCCCGGTGCTGGCGGAGTCGCGCGTGCTGGCCGCGGGTACTGGCCTCGTGCTGTTGTGGACCCTGACTGCCGTGAACCTGCACAGCGTGCGCGGCGCCGGCGGCGTGCAGCTCGTCACCGTCATCCTCAAGATCGCGCCGCTGCTGGTGCTCATGCTGATGGGCCTCGCGTACTTCGATACCGCGAACTTCGAGCCGTTCAATCCGACGGACAAGTCGCTGGGGCAGGCCACCAGTGCCGCCGCGGCGCTGGCGCTGTGGGCGATGCTGGGTCTGGAAACCGCGTCCGCAGGCGCGGCCAAGGTCGAGAATCCGGAGCGCAACGTCGCGCGGGCGTCGTTCTGGGGCACGCTGCTGGCCGCCGTGATCACGGCGGGAGTCTGCATCATCGCCATGGGCATCGTGCCTCCCGCGACGCTGGCCCAGTCCAACGCGCCGATGGCTGATGTGGCCAACGTCGTGTGGGGTGGCTGGGGCGGCAAGGCCATTGCCGCGCTCGGTGCGCTTAGCGCCTTCGGCTGCATCAATGGCTGGATCCTGCTGCAGGGCGCGCTGCCGCAGGCGATGGCGCGCGATGGCCTGTTTCCGAAGGCAGCGGCGCAGGAGAACGCGCGCGGCTCGCCGGTGTTCGCGCTGCTGCTGGGCAGCGTGCTGGCCTCGATCATGATCATCATCAACCACACGCAGGCGCTGGTCGCCCTGTTCACCTTCCTCGCGCTGCTGGCCACGCTCGCCAACCTCGTGCCGTACCTGTTCTGCGCGATGGCCGCGCTGGTGCTGATGAAGCACGACGGCCCGGTGCCGCTGACGCGCGGCCGCGCGCTCGTTGTGCTCGGCGCGGCGGCCTACGCGCTGTGGAGCATCTACGGGGCCGGGCAGGAAATTGTGTTCTGGGGCTTCCTGCTGCTGCTGTCCGGTCTGCCCGTGTACGTCTGGCTGCGGCGGGGGACCGGCACTCCCGTCTAGCCTGCCGCCGGGCTGGCCCGGCCGCCTTTTCCGGGCGTAGAGTGTCACCAGGCGCCCTGCGTTGGAGGCCTCATGCGGGCCATCCTTCTGCCGTTGGCCGCCGTCGCGCTCGCAGGATGCGCGAG
>JBOICR010000275.1:0-2376 GCA_050740195.1 Nevskiaceae bacterium
CGTCGACGCCGCGATTGGCGAGATCGCGCCGCAGCGCGCGTGCATCAGCGAGCCGCTGGCCCAGCTCCCGATTGAACTGGTCCCAACCGCCCGTCCCGCCTGGTCCTTGCTGATTGGCATTGCCACCGAAGTTGCCGCCGCCCCCTTGCCGTCCGCCCTGCTGCGCGCCCTGCTGACCTGCCTGACCCTGGCCTTGCTGCTGGCCTTGCTGCTGGCCTTGCTGCTGCCCTTGCTGCTGCCCTTGCTGCTGCCCTTGCTGACCCTGTCCCTGACCCTGTCCCTGACTCTGTCCCTGACCCTGAGACTGAGACTGTGACTGAGACTGTGACTGAGACTGTCCCTGCTCCTGCTGCTGACGCGCGCGCTCGTCGAGCGACTCCACGCCGCGCACGAGATCGCGCGCCTTGTCGAGCGCCTCAGCGTTGCGACGTTGCGAGTCGCCGGCCGCGCGGCCATTGCGTGCCGCGTTCGCGGCTTCGCCGAGCGCCTTGTTCACCTGCTCGATGCCGTTGGAAATCACGCCCTCGTTGTACGTCCAGTTGCTCTGCGGAAAGCGCCGGATGTTCGACGTCACGCGCAGGTTCTGCTCGATGTGCCTCCCACGCAGCGTGTCGCTGGCCTCCTCGAGCTCGCGCGCCGCGCCGGGCTGATCGCGACGGCTCTCACGCGAGATCTGGTCGAGCCGCTCGGCGAGCGACTTGGCGCTGTCGGCCATCGCGTTCTTGCGGCGGCCGATTTCGTCGAGCAGGCTCTCGCGTTCGGGACCTGACGCGCCAGCCGCGCGCGCGACGTCTTCGGTGACACGGCGCTGGTCTTCGCCCAGTCGCCGGCCGGTCGCGATCGCGTCGTCGATCGAGCGCTGCGCGCCCTCTTCCTTGTCCTTGTCGAGCAGACGGCGCGCATCGCGCAGCCGGTCCATCGCCGATTGCGCTTGCGCCTGCCCCTGCTGGCCCGGCTGCGCCGCGGCGCGCCGCATGGCGCTGGCGGCCTCGTTCAGCTGACGCGCGGCCTCGGCGAGACTCTGCGACTCGCGTTCGCGCGCGAGACGCTCGAGCTGTCGCGCCGCCTGCTCGGCTTCCTGCGCCATCTGCCGCTGGGCGTCGCCGCCGCCTGAGCCCGTCTGCATTCCGCGCGACAGGCTGTCGGCCTTGCGGCGCGCGCGCTCGTTCTCCTGCTGCTGCCGCGCGGCGAGCTGGCGCAGCCGCTCCGCCGTTGCGTCGAGCTGCTGGCTGGCGGCCTGCTGCGTGCTGTCGCCGCCGCGCTGCACGGACTCGTACTGGTTGCGCATGCGGTCCTGACGCAGCTCGAACAGGTCGGCGAGGTCCTCGGGCTCCTGCTGCTGGCCGCCACCACCGCCTCCGCCGCCACCACCGCCGCCCATCGACACGCGCACGTTCCGGAACTCGGCCTCGGCGCGCTGCAACTGCTGTAGCGCGCGCTGCTCCGGCTGGAGCGCCGCGCGAATGCGATTCTTCGCCAGCTGTGCCTCCGCGGTGTCCATCGCGGCCGCCGCGAGCGGCAGGATCTTCGAGATCCGTTCGAGCGCCGAGTCGGACTCCGTCACGCCGCGTTCGACGAGGTTGTTGGCCAGCTCCTGCACGTCCTCACGCAGCTTCTGTTGCGCGAGCCGCAGCGTCGCGACGTCTTCTTCGAGCGCCTGAACGATCGTCTTCGTGCTGTCGCGCTTGGCGTTGAACGTGCCGGCAATGATTTCGCGCTGGCGCTGCGACAGGCGGCCCGGCTGCTGCTGTCCGCCACCACCGCCGCCACCACCCCCGCCGCCCTGCTGTTCCTGACGGTAGTCCTGCGCGTACGGCCGCACCTGGAGGAAGTAGATGTCCGTCGACGCGGACTTCGCACCGTTGACGGCGTCGTTGTCGGTGGCGCGCGCGTAGTACGAGATGACGTCGCCGGGCTGGAGCTGGTAGTCCTCCAGCATCAGCGTGTGGCCGGCCGCGATGTCGCGGATCACACGCGACGTGGCCGTGTGCAGTGGAATGCTCTTCTCGTCGCCGCCGTTCACCGAGTACACGAGGTCGAGCTTGGCGACGCCATAGTCGTCCTGGGCGCGGGCTTCCGTGTAGACCTCGTCCACCGCGAGCACGCGCTGATCTCGGCCCGGCTTCATGAAGTGGACAGTCGGCGAACGATCCGGCAGCACGTCGATCGCGTAGCTCAGCGATGCCGTGAGCAGGTCGCCGCGCGGACCGGCGAGCTCCACGCGATAGAACCCGGACTTGCCGACGCGCATGACGGCGACCAGCGAGCCGTCCGCCATCGGCGACAGGCTGAGCGTGTCGCCGCCGTCGATCACGAGACGGCCGGCGGTCGTCGGCAGCGTCGGCGTCACACGCACGCGCACCATCGTACCGGCCG
>JBOICR010000276.1:0-2151 GCA_050740195.1 Nevskiaceae bacterium
GCAGCGATTCGAACCCCGCGCCGATCCGCGTGAGCCCCTTCAGTTCCAGCTGGAGGTAGATGCCGGTCGTGTATTCCTGGTCGGTGTTGAACTGGTAGCGCCGGTAGGCGGTGCGCAGCGACCAGCAGCAGGTTTCGTACTGCAGCCCGCCGAGGGCCTCGAGGGTCCGGTAGTCCCCCCGCGAATAGCGCCAGCGTCCCAGCAGCGACAGCGACCCGACCAGCGGGGTCGCCGCCGACAGGTCCACCTGTTCGAGCTCGGTGCCGGTCAGCGGCAGCACCTCGCGGAATCGGTAGGACAGGTCGGCGCGGCGCCGCTCGGAGCGGTAGCGCAGGCCGATGCCACCGCGGATGATCTCGTTGCGGTCCTGCGACCACTGCCCGGCCGTCGTGAAGCGGAATCCCGCCGGCAGCCGGTAGTCGACTTCGCCGATGAAATCCGTGCCGCCGCGGTCCGCCGTGCAGTTCACGGTGCAGCCCTGCAGCGCGACCTGCGTCTCCTCGAAGCGGTAGATCTGGCCGATGCTCGCCGACAGGCGCTGGGCGCCGTCCGCCGGGTCGAGCAGGCGGCTGGTCAGCGACAGCGCCAGGTGGTTGGCGTCCGAGATCCGGTCCATTCCGGAGTAGCGGTTGCGCTCGAACAGCTGGACGAAATCGAAATCCGGCTCGCCGCTGTCGAACTGCGGCAGGCCGGACTGCTCGCGGAACGGCACGTTGAGGTAGTACAGGCGAGGCTCGAGCGTCTGCAACTCGCCGTCGTCTGTCAGCCGCTCGAAGCGCAGGCCGCCCTCGATGCTGAACTGCGGCAGCGTGCGTGTCAGCGTCGTGTTGGGGTCGGTGACCGAGTAACGGGTGTGGCGGTAGTCGAGCTGGCTCGCGGCGTACCAGGCGCTGCGGTCCACGAAGAAGCGCACGTACGGGTCGACGTCCAAGCGCTGGCCCTCCGGCGGCGTGTCGCGCACGAAGTTCACGTACTGCGCTGACAGGCCCAGGCGCGTGCCGAACCTCGCTGTGCCGGTCTGTGCGTCGAGCCGGATCTCCGGCAGGCGCTGGTACGGCTCGAGGTCCGGGTTCGGCAGGTTGGTCAGCGGATCGAGCAGCGCCGTCGCCGAGGCCGGCTGGAAGTCGGTGACACGCGCCATGACCGAGTAGGCGGCCGGCGCGGTGTAGGTCAGTTGCGCGCTGCGCTCCAGGTAGTTGATCGACGCCGCCTGCAGCGACGTGGAGAAGTCCTCGAAGTAGCGCGTGTCGCTGGCCTCGCCGTACTTCACTTCGGCGGCCAGCCGGCGGTTGATCAGGCCCTGGTGGCTGAAGTCGAACCACGAGCGCTTCTCGCGCTCGACCTTGTCCTCGTCGAGGTGCTCGTACGACAGGTGGCCGGTATTGCGGTGGAACAGGTAGCGCCCCTCGGTGCCGATCATCGTGCCGCGGTCGGACATGTAGCGCGGCGTGATCTGGGCGTCGTAGTTCGGCGCCAGGTTCAGGTAGACCGGCAGCCGCGCGTCGAAACCGGTGGTGTCGGAGTCGCCGATGGTCGGGAACAGCACGCCGGTGCGGCGGCGGTCGTCGATCGGGAACTGGAACCACGGCATGTAGAGGATCGGCACGTAGCCGAAGCGCAGCCGCGCGTGCTTGGCGCGGCCGAGGCCTGCCTCGCGGTCGAGTTCGATCTCGCTGGCCTCCAGGAACCAGGCGCGCGAGCCGGGCGGGCAGGTCGTGTAGTAGACGTCGGTGACGTCGACGGTGCCGTCCTTGGTCAGCGTGACGGTCTCCGCGGCGCCGCGCGAGGCGCGGTTGACCAGCGTGAACTCGGCGCCGTGGAAGGTGCCGGTCTCGTTGGCGAGGTCGAGCTCGGCTTGCTTGCTGCGGACAATCAGGTCGCGATTGCGGAACAGCGACTCGGCCGACAGCTTCACCTGCTGGGTCTGCCGGTCGAACGACAGCGCCTGCGCCTCGAGGCGGCTGCCGCCCTTGACCAGTCGCACGGTGCCGGCGAGGGTCGACAGTCCTTCCTGCGTCAGCTCGGCCTGGTCCGCAGTCAGCACCAGGCGGTCGTCGGTCGGCGCCGGCAGGTCGAGTTCTTCGGGTCCGGCGAGTTGCGGACAGGAGAATTCCACCGCGGGCGCGGCGGCCGGCGCGAGCAGCGCGGCGA
>JBOICR010000277.1:0-18592 GCA_050740195.1 Nevskiaceae bacterium
AAGCCGGTGCTGGCGACCAAGGCGCACGCCGCGATCCTGTATGGCCAGGACGCCGCGCAAATCGAGCGCGCGCTGGCCGACGCGCTGCCGGTGTACCGCGAGCCGACGCTCGAGGCCTCGGTGAAGCGTGCGCACAAGGTGGCGCGGCGCGGCGACCGCGTGCTGCTGTCGCCGGCCTGCGCCAGCCTCGACCAGTTCAAGAACTACGAAGAGCGCGGCGAGAAGTTCTGCGCTTACGTGCGGGAGCTGCCCCCCGATAACAGCATTCGGGGGCAGGGCTGATGGCTGTCGCGCTGCCGATCCCGCCGCCGCGCTACGGCCTCGACGCGCCGTTCACGGTGACCGCCTTCGCGCTGCTGGCGACGGGGCTGGTCCTCGTCGCCTCGGCCTCGGTCGCGGTCGCCGAGAAATCCACCGGCGCGCCGCTGTACTACTTCTACAAGCAGTTCAGCTACGCGCTGCTCGGGCTCGCGCTCGGCGCGCTGGCGTTCGCGGTGCCGATGCGCGCCTGGGAGCAGAGCGGCTTCTGGTTGCTCGCATTCGCCTTCTTCCTGCTGGCGCTGGTGCTGATTCCGGGCATCGGCGTGAAGGTCAACGGCGCGCGGCGCTGGCTCGATTTCGGCGCCTTCCGCCTGCAGGCCTCCGAGCCGGCGCGCCTCGCGCTGATCCTTTACCTGGTTGGCTACGTGGTGCGCCGGCGCGCCGAGCTGCAGACCAGCTTCAAGGGCCTGCTGCGGCCGCTGGTGCCGGTCGTGCTCGCCGCCGGCCTGCTGATGCTCGAGCCCGACTTCGGCGCGACCGCGTTGCTGCTGCTGGTGACCTTCCTGCTGCTGTTCCTGGCCGGCGCGCGGCTGCTGCACCTCGCCGCGTTCGCGCTGGCCGGCGCCGGCGCCCTGGCGCTGCTGATCTTGTTCGGGCCGTCGTGGCGCCTGGCGCGCATCGGCACGTTCATGAACCCGTGGGCCGACATGGAGCACAGCGGCTGGCAGCTGACGCAGTCGCTGATTGCGATCGGGCGGGGCGAATGGACCGGCGTCGGGCTCGGCAACAGCGTGCAGAAGCTGCTGTACCTGCCCGAGACGCACACCGATTTCATTTTCGCGATCTGGGCCGAGGAGTTCGGGCTGCTCGGCGTCGCCGTGCTGCTGACGCTGTTCGGCGTGCTGGTGTGGCGCGCGTTCCGCATCGGCGCGGCCGCGGAGCAGCGCCAGCAGGCGTTCGCCACCTACCTCTGCTACGCCTGCGGCGCCTGGCTCGGCGCGCAGGTGCTGATCAACATGGCCGTGAACATGGGCCTGCTGCCGACCAAGGGCCTGACGCTGCCGCTGATCAGCTACGGCGGCTCGAGCCTGGTGACGGTGTGCGTGATGGTGGCGCTGGTGCTGCGCGCCGACCACGAGAATCGCCTGGCGCGCGCCGGCAGCCCGGCCGGCGGTATCCGTGAGAGGGGGCCATGAAAGTGCCCGCCTTGCGCATCATGATCATGGCCGGCGGCACCGGCGGACACGTGTACCCGGCGCTTGCCGCCGCGCACGAACTGAAGGCGCGCGGCCACGACGTCGTGTGGATGGGCGCGCCGGACGGCTTCGAGGCGCGCGTGGTGCCGGCCAACGGTTTTCCGATCGAGTTCATTCGTGTTTCAGGACTGCGCGGCAAGGGTCTCGTCAAACTACTGCTCGCGCCGCTGCTGATCGCGCGCGCGATGCTCGACGCCTGGGCGGTGCTGCGCCGCGTGGAGCCCGCCGTCGTTCTCGGCATGGGCGGCTTCGCATCGGGGCCGGGCGGACTGGTCGCACGGCTGTGGGGCACGCCGCTGGTGATCCACGAGCAGAACGCGGTCGCCGGGATGACCAACCGCTGGCTCGCCCGAGTCGCGCAGCGCGTGCTGCAGGCATTCCCCGACACGTTCGCCGGCGCGACGACGGTCGGCAATCCCGTGCGCCGGGAGATCCAGGCCGTCGCGCCGCCGCAGGCGCGCCTCGCGCCGCGCCAGGGCCCACTCCACGTGCTGGTCATCGGCGGCAGCCAGGGGGCGCGCGCGCTGAACGAGCGCATGCCCGAGGCCCTGGCCCTGTTCCCCGCGGACGAGCGCCCCGAGGTCTGGCACCAGGCCGGCCGCACGCTGGACGTGGCGCAGGAGGGCTACCGCCGTGCCGGAGTCGACGCCACGATCGAGCCGTTCATCGAGGACATGGGCGGCGCCTATGCCTGGGCCGACCTGGTGGTCTGTCGCGCGGGCGCCTCAACGATCGCGGAGCTTGCGACCGCCGGCTGCGGCGCGCTGCTGGTGCCGTTCCCGGCCGCAGTCGACGACCACCAGACGAAGAACGCCGAGCACCTGGTGCGCGTCGGCGCCGCCGTATTGATCCAGGAATCCGCGCTGACGGCGCAGGTGCTGGCCGTGCAACTGCGTGAGCTGCTGGGCGACCGTACGCGCCTGCTGAGCATGGCTGCCGCCGCGCGCGCCGCGGCCTGGCCGGGCGCCGAGGCGCAGATCGCCGACGCCGTCGTGAGGGCCGCGCATGGCTAAGGCGATCGAAGCGCGTCGCCTGATGGACCGGCCGATGCGGCGCGTGCAGCGCGTGCACTTCATCGGCATCGGCGGCTCCGGCATGGCCGGCATCGCCGAGGTGCTGTTGAACCTCGGTTACGGCGTCAGCGGTTCGGACTTGAAAGCCGGCGCGGCTACCGCGCGGCTGGCAAAGCTCGGCGCGAGCGTGAGAAAAGGTCACGGCGCGGCGAACGTGAAGGGCGCCGACGTCGTCGTGGTGTCGTCCGCGGTGCGCGAGGACAACCCGGAAGTGCGCGCCGCGCGCGAGCAACGCATCCCGGTGGTGCGGCGCGCCGAGATGCTGGCCGAGCTGATGCGTTTCCGCTACGGCATCGCGATTGCCGGCACGCACGGCAAGACCACCACGACCTCGCTGGTCGCGGCGGTCCTCGCCGAAGGTGGTCTCGATCCGACCTTCGTCGTCGGCGGCCAGGTCAAGGCTGCCGGCACCAACGCGCGACTGGGCACGGGGCACTTCCTGGTGGCCGAGGCCGACGAGAGCGATGCCTCGTTCCTGCACCTGACACCGATGATGGCGATCGTCACCAACATCGACGCCGACCATCTCGAGACCTACGGCGGCGATTTCGGCAAGCTGCGCGCGACGTTCCTCGAGTTCCTGCAGCGCCTGCCGTTCTACGGACTGTGCGTGGTGTGCGCGGACGACCCGGTGGTGAAGGCGCTGCTGCCGCAGATCGGGCGGCCGGTCGTTACCTACGGCCTGGACGAGGGTGCCGACGTGCGCGCGACCGGCATCCGCGCGTCCGGCGCCGGCAACGATTTCACCGTGACGACGGCGGACGGCGCACGCCAGTCGCTGCACCTGAACCTGCCGGGACGCCACAACGTGCAGAACGCGCTGGCCGCGATCGTGATTGCGCGCGAGCTGGGCGTCGGCTTCGCGGCGATCCGCAAGGCGCTGGCGGGATTCCAGGGCGTCGGCCGGCGCTGCGAGTCGCACGGCGAGATCGCCATCGGCGGCAAGCCGGTGCTGCTGATCGACGACTATGGTCACCACCCGCGCGAGATCGCGGCCACGTTCGAGGCGCTGCGCAGCGCCTACCCCAGGCGCCGGCTGCTGGTTGCGTTCCAGCCGCACCGCTACACGCGCACGCGCGACCTGTTCGACGATTTCTGCGAGGTGCTGGCCGGCGCCGACGCCCTGCTGCTGACCGAGGTGTACCCCGCCGGCGAGTCGCCGATCGCGCGCTACGACGGCCGCGGGCTGGCGCGCGGCGTGCGCGCCCGCGGCGCCGACTCGCCGGTGTTCGTCGAGACCGTCGCCGAGATGCCCGCCGCGCTGGCGCCGATGGTGAAGAAGGGCGACGTACTGCTGACGCTCGGCGCGGGCGATATCGGGACGCTGCCGTCGCTGTTGGCCTCGCCGCGGCCGGCGTCGCGCCGGAGGAGGGCGTGAGTGCCCTACGCAACTACGCCGGCCACTACGCGGACTTCGACCTGTTCGGGAGGACGGCCATGCGCGGCGTCGTGAAGCAGCACGAGCCGATGGCGCCGCACACCAGCTGGCGCGTCGGCGGACCCGCCGACCGGTATTTCGAGCCGGCCGACCGCCAGGACCTGATCGACTTCGTGCACCAGCTCGCGCCCGGCGAGCCGGTGCTGTGGATCGGCCTGGGCTCCAACCTGCTGGTGCGCGACGGCGGCATCCGCGGCACGGTGATCTGCCTGCACGGAGCGCTCGACCACCTCGAGCTGCGCAACGACACCACGATCCATGCCGAAGCGGGCGTGCACTGCGCGCGCCTGGCCAAGTTTGCGCAGCAGAAGAAACGCGCCGGACTGGGTTTCATGGCCGGCATCCCCGGCACGGTCGGCGGCGCGCTGGCGATGAACGCCGGCGCCTGGGGCGGCGAGACCTGGCCGAGCGTGCTCGAGGCCGAGGTGCTGCTGCGCAGCGGTCGTGCCGAATGGTGGGCGGCGTCGGCGTTCACCTGGGACTATCGCCACGTCGAGCTGCCGAAGAACGTGCTGGGCCTCCTCGGCGCGCGCTTCGCGGTGACACCCGACGCGGACGGCTCGCACGAGCGCTACACCAAGGAATCGCTGGCGAAGCGCAAGGCCAGCCAGCCGGTCGGCAAGCCCTCGGCCGGCAGCACGTTCCGCAACCCGCCGAACGACCACGCCGCGCGCCTGATCGAGGCATGCGGGCTCAAAGGCCATCGCCTGGGTGGCGCGGAAGTGTCCACGCACCACTCGAACTTCATCATCACGGACGCGCACGCCCGCGCCGCCGACGTCGAGGCGCTGATCCGGCACGTCCAGCGCGTGGTGAAGGACCAGACCGGCGTCGAGCTGCAGCCGGAAGTCCGCATCGTGGGAGAGCGCCATGCGTAGGCGCGTGAAGGAGCCACGCCAGTTCGGCCGCGTTGCCGTGCTGATGGGCGGCTGGTCGCCGGAGCGCGAGGTTTCGCTGTGGAGCGGCGAGGCGGTGCTGGCCGCGCTGAAGAAGCGCAGCATCGACGCCCACGGCGTCGACGCCACGCGCGAGAACATCCTGTCGCTGCGCGCGCAGGGCTTCGAGCGCGTGTTCATCATCCTGCACGGCGGAGCCGGCGAGGACGGCACCGTGCAGGCGGCACTCGAACTGCAGGGCCTGCCGTACACCGGTTCGGGCGTCGCCGGCTCGGCGGTGAAGATGAACAAGATGACGGCCAAGCGCATCTGGCTGTCCGAGAAGCTGCCGACCGCGCCGTTCATGGAGCTGACGTCCGAGGCCGATGCAAAGGCCGCGGCGAAGAAGTTCAGGTTTCCGTTCGTGATCAAGCCGGCCGCGGAAGGCTCGAGCGTCGGCGTCACCATCGTCAAGAAACCCGCGCAGGTTGCCGGTGCGTGGCGGCTTGCGCGCGGCGACGGCCGCCTCGACCGAAGCGTGATGGCCGAGAAGTTCGTCAAGGGCGCCGAGCTGACCGTGCCGGTGCTCGACGGGCAGGCGCTGCCCTCGATCCGGATCGTGCCGGCCGGCGAGTTCTACGACTACCACGCCAAGTACATCGCCGAGGACACGAAGTACCACTGCCCCTCGGGCCTGCCGGCGGCGCGCGAGAAGCAGCTGAGCGCGCTGGCGCTCGAGGCCTTCCGCCTGGTCGGCGCCAGCGGTTGGGGCCGCGTCGATTTCATCGCCGACAAATCGGGCAAGCCCTGGCTGCTCGAGCTGAACACGGTGCCGGGGATGACCTCGCATTCGCTGGTGCCGATGGGCGCGAAGGCCGCCGGCCTGTCGTTCGACGAGTTGTGCTGGGCCGTGCTCGAGACGTCGCTGGGCGACCTCCGACAGGAGGTCGCCGATGCGCGCTGACGCCGCGGTAGCGGGAGCCGCGCCCGGCACGGCCAACGTGCAGGGCTCGGTGCTGCGCCTGCTCGGCTGGTGTATCGCGGTGCTGATGATCGCCGCGGCGCTGCTGCCGATGGTGCCGCGGCTCGGCGGTCCGCGCACCGCGCTGACGCTCGAGATCGGCGGCGACCTCGACCGCGTGCCGGCCGAGGCGGTGCGGGCGCTGGTCGCGCCGCGCGTCGACATCGACTTCTACGAGCTCGACCTCGCGACCGTGCGCGCGGCCGTCGAAACACTGCCGTGGGTCGCCAGCGCGCGCGTCGAGCGTGCGTGGCCGGCGACCGTGCGCGTGCACGTGCGGGAGCATCACGCCGTCGCGCACTGGGGCGGTAAGGCGCTGCTGTCGGATCGCGACGTCGTGTTCACGCCGCCCGCGATCCCGGACGACCTCGCCGGCGTTCCGCGCCTGGCCGGGCCGCCCGGTCAGCAGGCCGTAGTGCGCGAGGCCTACACCGCACTGGTGGCGCGCCTCGCCGACACGCCGTTTGTGCCGGTGGCGCTCGAACAGAACGCGCGCGGCGAGTGGACCGCCCGTACGGAGCAGGGAATCGAATTGCGGCTCGGCCGGGGGGCACCGCTCGCAGCGGTAAGCCTGCTGGCCGGGCCGATCAGAACGGCGCTCGAAGGGCGCCTCCAGGAGGTGACGTATGTCGATCTTCACTACATCAATGGATTTGCGGTCGGCTGGCGAGAGTCCGTCGGCGACGGCGCCGGGGGTGTCGGCGCCGCCGCGCCGCGCCGGGATGATTAGAAAAGCGCCGCGCGATCTCCTCGTCGGCCTCGACATCGGCACCCACAAGGTGGTGGCGATGGTCGGGGGCACGACGCCGGACGGCCGGCTCGAGGTCGTGGGCCTCGGCTCGCATCCGTCGCGGGGCATGAACAAGGGCGTGGTCGTCAACATCGAGGCGACCACGCAGTCGATCCGCCGCGCGATCGAGGAGGCGGAGCTGATGGCCGGCTGCCGCATCCAGTCGGTCTACGCCGGCATCTCGGGCGCCCACGTCAAGAGCTTCAATTCCCAGGGCATCGTCGGTGTCAGCCACGGCGAGGTCAGCCCGCACGACGTCGAGCGGGTGATCGCGGCGGCGCGAGCGATGGCGATCCCGGCGGACCAGAAAGTGCTGCACGTGGTGCCGCAGGAATTCATCGTCGATGGCCAGGAAGGCATCTCGGAGCCGGTCGGCATGGCTGGCGTGCGCCTCGAAGCACGCGTGCACATGGTCACCGGCGGCGCCTCCGCGGCGCAGAACATCCGGCGCTGCATCGAAGGCTGCAACCTGCGGGTGGACAAGCTGATCCTGGAGCAGCTGGCGTCCTCCTACGCGGTGCTGCAGCCCGACGAGCGCGAGCTCGGCATCTGCCTGGTCGACATCGGCGGCGGCACGTCCGACATCGCAGTGTTCAAGAGCGGTGCGATCCGCCACACCGCGGTGATCCCGATCGCCGGCAACCAGGTCACCAACGACATCGCGGTGGCCTTCCGCACGCCGCCGCAGAACGCCGAGGAGATCAAGATCAAGCACGGCTGCGCGATGCCGGCGCTGATCCGCCACAACGAAGAGATCGAGGTGCCGAGCGTCGGCGACCGGCCGCCGCGCAAGCTCTCGCGCCTGACGCTGGCCGAGGTGGTGAAGGCGCGCTACCTCGAGCTGTTCCAGTTCATCCGCAAGGAGCTGCACCGGTCGGATTTCTACGACGCGATCGCCGGCGGCATCGTGCTGACCGGCGGCAGCAGCAAGGTCGAGGGCGTCATCGAGCTGGCCGAGGAGGTGTTCGACCTGCCGGTGCGGCTGGGACTGCCGCAGAACGTCGCCGGGCTGACGGACGTCGCGCGCAGCCCGATCTACTCGACCGCCGTGGGCCTGCTGCTCTACGGCAGGCAGCAGCAGGGGCCCGTCGCGCCGCAGCCGGCGGGTGCCGGCGCGGCCTACTGGCTGCAGCGGCTCCAGACCTGGTTCAAGGGGCAGTTCTGAATTCCTTTCACGAATTTACTGGCGTAACGCCACGAGGAGGTTGTCATGGGTGCTGAAGTGTTCGAAGTGACCGACGGCAAGAGCGATCGGGCCGTCATCAAGGTGGTGGGAGTCGGCGGCGGTGGCTGCAACACCGTCAACCAGATGGTGGAGTCGGGTATCGACGGCGTGGACTTCGTCTGCGCCAACACCGACCGCCAGCACCTGGAGCGATGCAAGACCAACATGATCCTGCAGCTCGGCCAGGGTCTGACGCGTGGCCTCGGGGCGGGCTCCAATCCGGACCTCGGGCGCCAGTCCGCGATCGAGGACAAGGACCGCATCAAGGAGATCATCAGCGGCACCGACCTGCTGTTCATCACTGCCGGCATGGGCGGCGGCACCGGCACCGGCGCGGCGCCGGTGATCGCCGAGATCGCCAAGGAGCTGCAGGTGCTGACGGTCGCGGTGGTGACCAAGCCGTTCACGTTCGAGGGCAAGAAGCGCATGGCGTCGGCGATCAAGGGCATCGAGGAGCTCGAGAAGTTCGCCGACTCGATGGTGCTGATCCCCAACGAGAAGCTGCGCCTGGTGATGGGACCGCAGGCGACGCTGGTCAACGCGTTCAAGGCGGCCAACGACGTGCTGCAAAACGCGGTGCAGGGAATCTCCGACCTGATCACGCGGCCTGGCCTGCAGAACGTCGACTTCGCCGATGTGCGCACGGTGATGCTCAACCGCGGCAAGGCGATGATGGGCCTGGGCACCGGCTCGGGCGACAAGCGCGCCGAACTGGCGGTCGAGATGGCGCTGTCGAGCCCGCTGCTGGACGACATCGAGCTGGCGAACGCGCGCGGCGTGCTGGTCAACATCTGCTGCGACAACTCGCTGAACCTCGACGAAGTCGGGCTGGTGATGGACCGCGTGATGCACATCGCCTCCGAGGACGTCGACGTGAAGTACGGCACGTCGCTGGACCCGGCGTTGAACGGCGAGATGCGCGTGACGGTGGTCGCCACCGGGCTTGGCAACAAGGCCGCGGCTGCAGCCAGCACGGTGGTCACGCCGATCACCGCGGCCGCGCGACGGTCGGTGAACCTCGACGAGCCGGCGATCATCCGCGGCGGCAACAAGAAGGCGATGCCGGAAGCGCTCAAGGAGCTGGTGATGGACGAGCAGCTGCTCGACATCCCGGCGTTCCTGCGCGCGCAGGCGGACTGAAACCCATTCAGCTTGAGTTCAGGTCAAGGAGGGATAAGGCGCGGATTGTGTTAAACTTTTAGGTCCCGTCGATGAAGATTCTGCGACATCCGGCGGGCCCTGCGGGGCCTCAGGCACACATGCTCAGACAGCGCACGCTCAAGAACTCCATCCGCGCCACCGGCGTGGGGCTGCACAGCGGCCAGAAAGTTTTCATGTCGCTGCTGCCGGCGGGACCGGATACCGGGATCATCTTCAGGCGCGTGGACCTCGAAAAGCCGGTGGAGATCCGCGCCTACGCGACCAACGTCGGGGCCACCGAGCTGGCCAGCACACTGATGCACGAGGGTGTGAAGGTCGCGACGGTCGAGCATCTGCTGTCGGCGATCGCCGGCCTCGGCATCGACAACTGCGTCATCGAACTGTCGGCCGGGGAAGTCCCGATCATGGACGGCAGCTCCGGACCGTTCGTGTTCCTGATCCAGTCGGCCGGCATCCAGGAGCAGGACGCCCCCAAGCGCTTCATCCGGATCAAGCAGCCGGTGCAGGTCCAGGACGGCGACAAGTACGCCCGCTTCGAGCCCTACGAGGGCTTCCGCGTCAGCTTCAGCATCGATTTCCGCCACCCGGTGTTCAAGACCAGCCGGCAGAGCGCCACCATCGATTTCTCGACGACCTCGTTCGTCAAGGAAGTGTCGCGCGCGCGCACGTTCGGCTTCATGCGCGACGTGGAATACATGCGCTCCAAGAACCTCGCCCTCGGCGGGAGCCTCGACAATGCCGTCGTGCTGGACGAATACCGCGTCCTGAACAACGAGGGGCTGCGTTACGAGGACGAGTTCGTCCGCCACAAGATCCTGGACGCCATTGGCGACCTGTACCTGATGGGCCACAGCCTCATCGGGTCGTATACGGCCTATAAGTCCGGTCATCAGCTCAACAACAAGCTGCTTCGGGCCCTGATCGCGGATCCGCAGGCCTGGGAGGAAGTCACCTTCCAGGACGAATCCAAGGCGCCGATCGCCTACGTGCGGGGACTCAACACCGCCGAAGCCTCTGCCTGACCGACTCGTCAGGCGTCTCCGGCAGGCCCCAGGCACCGACCATTGGCGGGTTGCGGGGGTCCCGGCCGGCCATTAAACTTTAAATTTGGCGTCTAAGTCACTGGCTGCACTTTGATTTGAAGCTTGGTGCAGGCTGGATGGCAGCGTTTCTGAAGGAAGGCCACCACGGCCGGTGCGCGGAAACGCAACAACGTCGCAGTGGAAGCGTCGGTCGCGTAGACGACGGCGGTATCGTCTTCGAACGCGGCGATGCGGACCGACTCGGCCCAGGGCTCGCGCAGCCAGTCGCGGAACGCGCGGTTGACCTGGACGAGGTGGTCGGTACGAAAAAGGATTTCCTGCAGCGCGCCGGATTGCCGGTGCAGCCAGTCGGAAAGTTTGCGCGCGTCAGAGGGCATGGGGAGCAGGTGGATCTGTGGACATCATCTTAGTCAGCCATAAGCGTGGCCGCACCTGGCGCATGACGCTGAGTACCCGGCGCGTCATGGGCTGGCTGCCGCCCGTCCTGGCTGGCGCGCTGGTGTTCTCCGCCACCGTCAGCCTCGGCTACTGGATCAAGTCGGCCGATGGTCGTTTGCCGGTCGAGATCGTCGGCTTGTGGGCCGGTGACCTCCAGCAGCAGCGCCAGCAACTTGCCGCGACGCGCGAGCTGGTCGAGAACAACACCGGCGCTCTGGCGCGCCGCCTCGCGCAGCTGCACGCCCACGTGATGCGGCTCGACGCCGCCGGCGCGCGCCTGACCGAGATCGCCGGCCTCGACAAGGGCGAGTTCGACTTCGGCCAGCCGCCACCGGTTGGTGGTCCCGAGATTGCCGAAGCCTCGCAGCCCGTGGCGGCGGACGAGGTGCTGGCCTCCCTTGCCTCGTTCGAGAAGCAGCTCGCCGACCGCGAGCGCCAGATGCGCGTACTGGAAGACCTGCTGCTGGCCAGCCGGTTGCAGAAAGAAGTGCGCCCGTCCGGCTGGCCGGTCGAGAACGGCTGGATTTCGTCGCTGTTCGGCATGCGCGTCGATCCGTTCACCGGTCTGCGCGCGTTCCATGCGGGCGTTGATTTCGCGGCGCGCCAGGGTGCCAACGTCCAGTCGGTCGCCGCCGGCATCGTGTCCGACGTCGGCGAGCGCTTCGGCTACGGCCTGCTGGTCGAGGTCAACCACGGCAACGGCTACGTCACGCGCTATGGCCACAACGACACCGCGCTCGTGACTCTCGGTGAGCGCATCCGCAAGGGCCAGGCGGTCGCCCTGGTCGGTGACTCGGGCCGTTCGACCGGCCCACACGTGCATTTCGAGGTTCTGCTGAACGGGCGCACGGTCAATCCGTACCAGTACATTCAAGCCGCTCGCTGAAGCCAGCGGGGGCCAGCAGGCCGCCCGCTAGTTTCCCCTTGTGAAATTGGGGTCTGACCCCAGTTATCCCTTATCATTCCGCGCCTGCCCGCGTCCGCGGGCCTCGTTATTTTTCCGATGCTCAACAATCTATTAGCGCGGGTTTTCGGCAGCCGTAACCAGCGCATCCTGAATCGCCTGAACGGCCTGGTGGTGGCCGTCAACGCGCTGGAGCCGCGCATCGCGCAACTCAGCGACGAGGCCCTCGCGGGCAAGACCGCCGAGTTCCGCCAGCGCCTCGCCGCCGGCGAGGCGCTCGACAAGCTGATGCCCGAGGCCTTCGCCGTAGTGCGCGAGGCGGGCAAGCGTACGCTCGGCATGCGCCACTTCGACGTGCAGCTGATCGGCGGCGCCATCCTGCACGACGGCAAGATCGCCGAGATGAAGACCGGCGAAGGCAAGACGCTGGTCGCGACGCTGGCGGCCTACCTGAACGCACTGCCCGGCAAGGGCGTGCACATCGTCACGGTCAACGACTATCTGGCTCGGCGCGACGCCGAGTGGATGGGGAAGATCTACCGCTTCCTCGGCCTGACCGTCGGCGTCGTGGTGTCGCACCAGCCGGCCGCCGAGAAGCGCGCCGCGTACGAGGCCGACATCACCTACGGCCAGAACAACGAGTACGGGTTCGACTACCTGCGCGACAACATGGCGTTCGGGCTCGCCGACAAGATGCAACGCGGCACGGCCTACGCGATCGTCGACGAGGTCGACTCGATCCTCATTGACGAGGCGCGCACGCCGCTGATCATCTCGGGGCCGACCGACGACGACCCTGCGCTGTACAAGAAGATCGACGCGATCGTGCCGTCTCTTCGCCGCCAGGAAACCGAGGAGGGCCCCGGCGACTTCCACGCCGACGAGAAAACCCGCCAGGTGCACTTGTCGGACGCCGGCCACGAGAACGTCGAGCAGCTGATGCGCGACGCCGGGCTGCTGGGCGAAGACGAGAGCCTGTACGACGCCGCGCACATCGTGCTGATGCACCACTTGAACGCCGCGCTGCGCGCCCACCACCTGTACAAACGCGACGTCGAGTACCTGGTGCGCAACGGCCAGGTCATCATCGTCGACGAGTTCACCGGCCGCATGATGGTCGGGCGGCGCTGGTCCGACGGCCTGCACCAGGCGATCGAGGCCAAGGAGGACGTGCCGGTCCAGCAGGAGAACCAGACGCTGGCGAGCATCACGTTCCAGAACTTCTTCCGCTTGTACGGCAAGCTCGCCGGCATGACCGGCACGGCCGACACCGAGGCCTACGAATTCCAGAGCATCTACAACCTGGAAGTCGTCGTCATTCCGCCAAACATGCCGATGATCCGCAAGGACCAGGGCGATCAGGTCTACCTGAACGCGAAGGACAAGTTCGCGGCCGTGATCGGCGAGATCAAAACGGCGCATGGACGCCAGCAGCCGGCGCTGGTCGGCACGGCCAGCATCGAGACATCCGAGCTGCTGTCGGGGCTGCTGCGCACGGAGGGCATCACCCACGAGGTACTCAACGCCAAGCAGCACGAGCGCGAGGCCGAGATCATCGCCCAGGCCGGCCGCCCGGGCGCTGTCACCATCGCGACCAACATGGCCGGCCGCGGCACCGACATCGTGCTCGGTGGCAGCCTCGACGCCGAGCTGACCAAGCTGCCGGCGGAGGATGCCCCGGAGCGGTTGTCCACGCGCGCCGCCTGGCAGCAGCGGCATGAACAAGTCGTTGCCGCGGGCGGCCTGTACGTGATCGGCTCGGAGCGGCACGAATCGCGGCGCATCGACAACCAGCTGCGCGGCCGTTCGGGGCGCCAGGGCGATTCCGGCGCCTCGCGCTTCTACCTGTCGCTCGACGACACGCTGATGCGGATTTTCACGCCGCCGCGCATGCGCGCCATGCTGCAGGGCCTCGGCATGCAGGAAGGCGAGGCCATCGAGCACCGCTGGGTGACGCGCGCGATCGAGACCGCGCAGCGCAAGGTCGAGGCCCACAACTTCGACATCCGCAAGAACCTGCTCGAGTACGACAACGTCGCCAACGATCAGCGCAAGGTGATCTACGAGCTGCGCAACGAGCTGATGTTGGCCGAGCGCGTGACGGCGATGCTCGATGAGATCCGCCGCGACGCCGTGGACGGCGTGGTCGACGCCTACATCCCGCCGCAGAGCGTGGAGCAGCAGTGGAACGTGCCGGGCCTCGAGGATGCGCTGCGCCGCGATTTCGGCCTCGAGCTGCCGCTGCGCCAGTGGCTCGATACCGAGAAGACGCTCGACGAGAAGGGCTTGCGCGCGCGCATTACCGCGGCGCTGGAGCAGGCCTACGCAACGAAGAAGGAGCGCATCGGCGCCCCGACGCTCGAGCACATCGAGAAGGTGATGTTCCTGAACGTGCTCGACCAGTACTGGCGCGAGCACCTCGCGGCGATGGACTATTTGCGGCTCGGCATCCACCTGCGCGGCTACGCGCAGAAGGATCCCAAGCAGGAGTACAAGCGCGAGGCGTTCACGATGTTCAACGAGATGCTGGCGCGCTTCAAGCACCAGGTGGTCAGCGTGCTGGCGAAGGGCGAAGTCCGCGCCGAGGCGGACATCGCCGCGCTCGAGGAGCAACGCCGCCAGCCGCGTGCGATGCAGTTCCAGCACGAGGCGGCGCCGACGCCGACCGGCGAGCCCGCAGCGCCGCCGTCGGACGACCGTGGCGCACCGGGAGGCGGACGCCCGCTCGGCGCGCCGTCGCCGCCGCCGCCCCGTCCGGTCACCGTCGTGCGGGAGCAGCCGAAAGTCGGCCGCAACGAGCCGTGCCCGTGCGGCTCCGGCAAGAAGTTCAAGCAGTGTCACGGCAAGTTGATCTGACGCGTGGCCGTCAACCTCAAGGCGCCTGAGAAGTTGACCGGCGTTCCGGGCGTGCGGCTCGGCGTCGCCGAGGCGGCGATCAAGAAGCCGGGCCGTCCGGACCTGCTGGTGGTCGAGCTGGCGCAAGGTTCGCGGGTCGCCGGCGTCTTCACGCAGAACGCGTTCGCTGCCGCTCCCGTCCAGCTGTGCCGCGAGCGCTTGCGCAAGTCCGCCGCGATGCGCGCACTGCTGGTGAACGCCGGCAACGCCAATGCCGCCACCGGAAGGCGCGGCTTGCTTGCGGCGCGCGCGACCAGCGCCGCGGTGGCGCAAGCGGTGGGCTGCCGGCCCGCGCAGGTCTTGCCGTTTTCGACCGGCGTGATCGGCCAGCAGTTACCCGTAGCGCGCATGACGGCCGCCATCGGCGCCGCGGCGGCGCAGCTGCGCGAGGATGCCTGGCTCGAGGCGGCGCGCGCCATCATGACCACCGACACGGTCGCCAAGGGGTGCTCGCGGCGCGTGCGCACCGCGCAGGGCGAGGTCACCGTCACCGGCATCGCCAAGGGTGTCGGCATGCTGTGCCCGGACATGGCGACGCTGCTGGCTTTCGTCGCCACCGATGCGCCGCTCTCGGCCGCTGCTTTAAGGCACTGCCTGCGCGACGCCGTTGCGGTCTCGTTCAACTGTGCGACGGTCGACGGCGACACCTCGACCAACGACTCCTGCGTGCTGATCGCGACCGGCCGGGCGGGCGCCCGGCAGATCGGGCCCTCGCACCGGGACTACCGCGCGGTGGCGGCCGCCGTCACCGACGTGTGCGTGGAGCTGGCGCAGGCTGTCGTGCGCGACGGCGAGGGGGCGACGCGCTTCGTGACGCTCGAAGTCGGCGGCGCGCGCAGCGTCGCCGAGGCGCGCCAAGTGGCTTTTTCGGTGGCGCACTCGCCACTGGTCAAGACGGCGCTATTTGCCGGCGATGCCAACTGGGGTCGCCTGACGATGGCCATCGGCAAGGCCGGTGTGCCGCGGCTCGATCCGCGCCGCATCAGCGTCGCGCTCGATGCCGTGAAGGTGCTGGCTCGCGGCGAACCGCACCCGGCCTATCGCGAGGAACTCGGCGCGGCGGTGCTGGCGAAGCCCGAGTACACCATCGCCATCGACCTCGGCCGAGGCCGCGCCCGCGCGCGTATCTGGACCTGCGATTTGAGCTACGACTACGTGAAGATCAACGCCGAGTATCGAACATGAGCCCCGGGTCGATTTCAAAAGCCAATCGGCCCCGGGGCGCGCCATAGGGCGCGATAAATGCCGAGTACCGGACGTAAGTACGTCCACATCGCCGCCGGGGCCCTGAAGAACGCGCGCGGCGAAGTCCTGGTCTGCCAGCGTCCCGCGCACAAGATATATCCCGGCGAGTGGGAGTTTCCCGGCGGCAAGGTCGAGCCGGGTGAGGACGCGCTGGCGGCGTTGCGTCGCGAGTTGCACGAGGAACTCGGCGTCACGGTCACGCAGGCCCGGCCGTTGATCCGGCTGCGCCACCGCTATCCCGAGCTGGCCGTGGACCTCGATACCTGGCTGGTGGACCGCTGGCAAGGCGAGCCAGTCTCGCGCGAGCACCCGGCGACCGCCTGGGTCATGCCGGATGCCCTGCCGGGCTGGCGACTGCTCGCCGCCGATCAGCCCATCGTCAAGGCGCTGCGCCTGCCGGCGCAGTGCGTGTTCACGCCGGAACGCGTCAGCGGCCTCGCGTCCCGGCTCGACGACCTGCCGCCGAATGCGCTGCTGCGCCTGCGACTGCCGGGCGCGCCGGACGATGCTTACGCCGCGGCGCTGCGCGAGCTAGCGCCGGCGTGCCGCGCACGCGGCCTGGCGTTTCTCACGGATCGCGCGCCGCAGCAAGCACTGGCCTCCGGCGCGGGCGGCTGGCACGCCACCGCCGCCGCGCTGCGCCACCTGCGGGACCGGCCCGTCCCGGCAGCGCTGTGGTTCGGCGCGTCCTGCCATTCCGCGCAGGAAATCGCCCATGCCCGGGATATCGGCGCGGACTACGTGGTGCTGGGGCCCGTCCGCGAGACGTCAAGTCACCGCGGCGTGCCCTGCCTCGGCTGGCAGGAATTCTCGCGGGTCGCCGCCGATGCGGGGCTCCCGGTTTACGCCATCGGCGGCGTCGGCCCGCGCGACCTCGACGCCGCCTGGCGCGCAGGCGCGCAGGGCGTCGCAGGCATTTCGGCGTACTGGGCGCCTACTGGCGCGGCGGGGAATCCGTAGGCGGGTTGCGTGTCGCGTCGGCGTCTTCGCCTTCCGCGATCGAATAGCGCTCCGCGAACCACTGGCCCAGATCGGCCAGCTTGCAGCGCTCGGAGCAGAACGGGCACCACGGGTTGCCGGGGCCGGGGTCCACCGGGCCGTGGCAGCTCGGGCACCGCGCCGGCGATCGGGCCGTCACAGCGTGCAGCATTGCAGCTGGAACGGCACGTCGGCAGCGGTCTGCGTGGGCCGCGTATTGACGTCGCGCTGCGTCATGAAACGCACCGTGAAGCGGTGGCGGCCGGCGCTGATCTCGGGGTAGACGCCGGCGCTGGCGGCCGCCAGCACGCGCACCAGCTCGTATTCGGTTTGCGGCGTGTAGACGTGGATGCCGCCCTTGGCCACGGTATCGAGCGCCTGCGTGCTCTGGCGCAGCAGGCGCAGGTACAGGTTGACCGCGCGATCGAACGGGATGAGATCGGCGAACCAGGCGTCGAGGTCGCGGCGGATGTGGTCGCCAGGCTGTGCCAGCCAGTGGTGGAACGTCGGCAGGTCGAAGGCGCCGACGCCGCCGGGAATGGTGCTCCGGTGCAGCAGCGAGATCAGGAACTCGTTGTCGCGCAGCACGGTTGCCAGCGTGTGCGTGGTGAGTACCTGCATCGCGTTGACGGCCTCGTTGAGCTCCGCCAGGACGCTCTGCAGGCGCGCGGTGTCGACACCCGGCCGCTGCTGCAGGCGCGACAGCGTGCCGTGCTGCTCGGACAGTTCCTTCAGGATCTCCGTCTTGAGGTCGCTGCGGCTGACGATCGTGTAGATGTCGAGCAGCGCACGCAGCGTGGCGCGCACGCCCCAGTGCGTGCGGTCCGCTCGGTGGTGATGGTGCTGCGCGAACAGGAACTCCAGGCGCAAAAACGTGCGCACCCGCTCGTTCAGAGGCTGCTCGTAGACAACCGTTGGCCCGGGTTCGGTCAAAGCGCGCGCGCGAGTGGGTGCCCGGGTATTGTGGACCCGCGCGAAAGATCAGGGCAACTGCAGGCCGGGCGCGCGCCGCCTGCCGGTCTGCGCGAGCTCGAGATAGAACGGGTGCAGCTGCCTGATCGCAGCGCACAGCTGCGGCACCGTGCCGGTGTTGAGGACACGGTCATCGGCGCGCGCCAGGCGCTGCTCGCGCGAGGCCTGCGCCGCCAGCATCTGGCGCGCGAGGTCCTCCGGGATGTGGTCGCGCTGGCGCAGGCGCTCGACCTGCACGTCCTCCGGCGCGTCAATGACGAGGATGCGGTCCACCAGGGTGTCCATGCCGGATTCGATCAGGATCGGCACGTCGAGCACGCAGTACGGCGCGGTCTGCGCGTCGCGCCACTGGATCAGGCGTTCGCGGATGGCCGGGTGCGTGATCGCCTCCAGCGCGCGGCGCGCCACGGCGTCCGCGAACACGCGCTGGCGCATTTTCGGCCGGTCCAGTTCGCCGTCCGCACCCAGGAAGCCGGCGCCGAACTCGCTGCGGATCCGCGCGAGCGCCGGCGTGCCTCTGGCCACGACCTCGCGCGCCACGTGGTCGGCGTTGAGCAGCGGCACGCCGAGGGCGCGGAACGCCTCGGCCGCCGTGGACTTGCCGCTGGCGACGCCGCCGGTGAGCCCGACCGTCAGCCGGGCAGGGTGAGCCGCAGCCATGCGCCACCGAGCTCGCGGCCCCCCATCAGCACCGTCCAGCCCGCAAACGCGAGATACGGGCCGAACGGGATCGGCACGTTGCGGTCGTGCCCGCGCAGCAGGATCAGGCCGAGCCCGACGATGGCGCCAACCAGCGACGAGAGCAGCACGATCAGTGGCAGCGCCTGCCAGCCGAACCACGCGCCCAGCGCGGCCAGCAGCTTGAAGTCGCCGTAGCCCATGCCTTCCTTGCCGGTGACCAGGCGGAACAGGTGATACACGGCCCACAGGCTCAGGTAGCCGGCGGCCGCGCCGACGATGCTGGCGGTGGGCTTGGCGAAGACCGCCGGAATGCTGAGCAGCAGCCCCAGCCACAGC
>JBOICR010000278.1:0-2293 GCA_050740195.1 Nevskiaceae bacterium
ACACGAGAGGCTTGAGGGTGGTGAGTTCGAGCTCGATCGCGACGGGGGCCTGCTCGGCCACCAGGCGCAGGGGAAACAGGCTGCCATCCGCCGCAAGGCTGGCTGCCTGCCAGTCGTCGAGCCACACGCGAAACGGCAAAGCATTCGCGCCCGCCATGCCGAGCGCGCCGCGCGCGATGCGTTCCGCAGCGTGCATGCGCCCTGTGGCCGTGTCGGTCAGCGTGAAGTGCGCCATCCAGGCCTGGCTCGTTGCCCAGGCCGATTGGCGCGCGACAGGCCGCGGTGCGAGCGCGTAGCGGAAGAAGGTCAGCTGGAACCCGAAGTGCCGGCCGTCTTCGGCCGTGAGGTTGCCCGTGAAATACCACCACTCGCTGCGGAATTGCGGATGCGCGCCGTGGTCGGCCGGAAACTCGAATCGCCGCGGTGCGTCCGCGATCGTGTAGCCGTCCGTCGCAAGACCGCCCAGGAAATCGGTGACCCGGGACTGGCCGACGGCTGCTACGGGCAGCCAGGCCAGCGCGAAGATCAGCGCGCGGCGCATCTATTCCTCGCGCAGCGTCGCAGCGAGCGGGACACGGGACATCCGCCACGCGGGAAGGACGCCTGCTAGCAGCGCGGCGGCCAGCGCCAGCAGCAGGCCACCGGCGAGCACCGCGGGCTGGAGCTGCAAGGCCATGCTCCAACCAAAGGCGCGCTCGTTGATGACGAACACGAGCAGCGCCGCGAGCGCAAGACCGACCGGAATGGCGACCAATCCGCTGGCGAGTCCCAACAGGCCGGTCTCGACGAGCACCAGGCCGCGCAACTGGGCCGGCGCAAAACCGATTGCGCGCAGCACGGCCAACTCGCGGGCCCTTTCGAGCGCGAGCGCCGACAGCGCGCTCAGGATGCCGAAGAACGCCACGAGGCCGGCGAGCCAGCGCAGTACCGCTGTGATCGTGAAGGTGCGCTCGAAGATCTGCATGGAAGCGATCCGGAGGTCCGCGCTCGCGCCCAGCTGCAGGTCGAGCATCGCGGCCGCATGGCGTTCCAATGCGCGCCGCACCGCGCCCACATCCGCCTGTGGCTCCAGATAGACGCCGACGCCTGAGAGGCTTTCGTCGCGCCAATGCCTGCGATAGGCGCCCAGCTGCATCATCACGGCGCCGCGATCGCTGCTGTAGTCGCGGAACACGCCCGCGACCGGAAACTCCGCCGGACCTGTCGGTGTCGGTAGTTCGAGCACAGCGCCCACACCGACGCCGTTCCGACGCGCGAAGGGCTCCGACACGACCACGGCGCTGTCCGACGCGAACGCCTGCCAGACCGCGTCCGGATCGCCTTCGATGATTGCAAGACCCCATCCTCGCGGACCGGGTTCGGTCGCGCGCAGCAAGATCTCGCCGTCGCGGGTGGGGAGGCGCAGCCAGCGCGACAGGCTTAGGCCCGCCACACCCGGCAGCGCGGCAATGGATGCGACCGCCGCGGGTGACAATGCAGCGCTCGACTGTGCGGGAATGCCGGGCGCCAGCCGCAGGTAGAAATCCGACTGCAGCGTGTCAGAGAGCCAGGTCTCGACACTCGTGCGGAAGCTGCCAATCATGACGCCGACGCCGATCACGGTTGCGACTGCGATCGACAACGCAACGACCGCGACGCCGGTCCGGCTCAGGGACGCAGCAGCACTGCGCGCGGCCAGGCGCCCGGGCAGGTGCCCGAGCCAGGCGGCCGGCCGCTCGACCATGCGCAGGAATCCCAGCGTTGCCGCGGGCGTGAAGAGCGCGGCCGCGGCGATCACGCAGAACAGTCCCGCGAAGGCAATCACGAGGCTGCGCGTTGCAATGGCCAGCAGTCCTGCGGCAAGCGCCAGGCAGGCGAGGCCCACGAGCGCGAGCCCGGGCAGTCGCCGCCGTGTCCGGCTCTCGAGCGCCGCGCGGCTCATCGCGAACCGGGGCGGCAGGCGCGCGGCCTCGAGCACCGGCGCGAGCGCCGCCAGCAGGGTCGCGCCGAGGCCCAGCGCTGCGCCCTTCGTATAGATCCAGGGATTCGCGGGCACGGCGGTGACCTCGCGCGCGAAATAGAGATCCTCGACGGTCCGCAGCACGAGCGAAACGAGCCCGTCACCGAGCCAGCCGCCCAGCAGCAGCCCGGCCATCGTGCCGGCGGCGCCGAGCAGCAGTGCCTCGGCGAGGATCACGGTGAACAGCTGTCGCTGCGTGACGCCGAGCGCACGCTCGATGCCGATCAGCTGCCGGCGCTGCACGACCAGGAACGACAGCGTCGTGTAGATCAGGAACATGCCGACGACCAGCGC